>JALWHQ010000488.1 GCA_026983525.1 Anaerolineae bacterium
ACACCACCCACCCCGTCACCGTCCCCCTCCAGGCCCGCAACGTCCCCGAAGCCACCGTGTCCCTTTACCGCCCTTCCGCGGAACAGGTGCTGGACTTGAGCCAGCGCGATCCGTGGGAACTGTCACGCTTGCCCGAGGAATCGCTGGGCGAGGTCGTGCGCACCTGGACGGTTCTCTTCCCCGCCCAGCGCAACGTGTGGCACCGCGTGAATGTCACCCTTCAGGATGAGGAAGGCAACCCCCTGCCCGCGGGGATTTATGTGGTAGGAGTGGAGGTCCCGCGCGTGGGGAAGACCTCGTTCGGGCCTCAGTATCGCCTCCTCGTGGTCACGCCCTACAACCTGATGATGAAGGTCGGGCGAGATGACGTGCTCATTTGGGCAACCGACCTGCGCACGGGCCAGCCTGCGGCCGGCCTCCCCCTGCGCGTCATGACCAACGCGGAGGCGGCAGACGTGGTCACCGATGGGGAGGGGCTCGCGCGCGTCACCTTCAAGTACCTGGATCCCTGGGAACGCGTCACCGTCGTCTCCCACCCCGAGCAACCCGACGGCCTCGTAGTGCGCAACTGGCAGGACGGCATCAGCCCCTGGGACTTCCGACTCGCCCAGGCGTACAGTACGATGGGCAAGTTGGTGGCCTACGTCCAAACCGAGCGGCCCGTGTACCGTCCAGGCCAAACCATCCACTGGAAACTCATCGCCCGCGTGGACAACGACGGCGTCTACGAATTGCCGCCGCCAGGTACGAGCATCCACGTGGAAATCAACGACCCGAATGGCGACGTGGTCTTCTCCGAGGACATCGAACTGAACGAGATGGGCACGGCCAGCCGCGACCTGCCCCTGGCCGACAACGCGGCCCTGGGCTTCTACTATGTCATGATCGAGGGCGCGGAACCCCTGAAGGAACCGACCATTCTGGTCACGGCCTACCGCAAGCCCGAATTCGAGATCACCGTCTCCGCCGAGCCTTCCGAGGTCATCACGGGCGAGACGGTGGAGGTGCGCGCGGAGGCCCGCTACTTCTTCGGCGCGCCCGTCAGCAACGCGCGCGTCGAATACGTCATCACCGACGAACCCTACACCTTCCGCTGGGAGTGTCCCCAGCAACCCTGTCCCCCCTACTCCTTCAGCGACTACAACTGGTGGGAGTGGGAACCCTTCCGTCCCGTGGGCGAACCTCTGGCCCGCGGCAGCGGTCGCACCGACGAGAACGGCGTCTTCACCTTGCGCCTGCCCGCGGAACTCAAGGAAGGCCAGAACAGCCGTCGCTGGACGGTCGAGATCACCGTCTTCGACGTCAGCGGCCAGGTGATCTCAGGCCGCACCCACGTCGTCGTGCACAAGGCCGCGGTCTACCCAGGCGTGGCCGCGCGCGCGTACGTCACCAAAGTCGGCGATCCCGCCACCGCGGACATCATCCTCGTGGACACCCAGGGCCAGCCCGTGCCCAACGCCACCGTCACCTTCGTCGCCCTGCGCCAGGAATGGCACAACGTGCGCAAGAAGTTCCCCGACGGCGTGTTCCGCTGGGTGAGCGAAGTGGAGGAAACGCCCGTCTACACCGAAACCCTCACCCTGGACGACGAGGGCCGCGGCACGGTCACCTTCACCCCGCCCGAGGGCGGCTCCTATCGCCTGCGGGTCATCGCCCAGGATGCCCAGGGCCGCACGAACAGCGCGGCCACCTACCTCTGGGTGAGCAGTTACGCGTACGTCCCCTGGCGGCGGGAGAACAACGACCGCCTCTTCCTCGTCGCGGACAAGACCACGTATAAAGTGGGGGACACCGCGCGCGTCCTCGTCCCCTCGCCCTACCCAGGCCCTGTGGAAGCCCTCGTCACCCTGGAGCGGGGCATGATCCGCCAGTCGTGGCGCGCCACCCTGCAGACGAACAGCGACGTCATCGAGGTACCTATCACCGCGGACATGGCGCCCAACGTCTTCCTCTCCGTGTTCATCGTCCAGGGCAGCGAGGCCGCGGCCGACGGGCTGCCCTCCTTCAAACTGGGCTACGTGGAACTGGCTGTGGACGTGAGCGCGCAAACGCTCGACGTCCAGGTCCAGCCCGAACACGAGAAGTACCACATTCGCGACACGGCCCGCTTCACCCTCACCGTGCGCGACCACGAGGGCAACCCCGTGGACGCGGAGGTCGCGGTCGCGCTGGTGGATAAGGCCGTGCTCACCCTGTTCGAGCGCCCCACCCCCCTCGTGCAGGTCTTCTACCGCACGCGCGGGTTGGGCGTGCAAACATCGACCACCCTGGTCAAGAACGTCAACCGCCAGTTGCAACAGGAGGAAAAGGGCGGAAAGGGCGGCGGTGGCGGCGGTGGCGGCCCCGCGCCCACCGTGCGCGAGGAGTTCCTGGACGTGGCCTACTGGCAACCCGACCTGCGCACAGGGCCCCAGGGCCGCGCGGTGATCGACATTCCTCTGCCCGACAACCTGACCACGTGGACGTTCCTGGCCTGGGCCATTGACAAGCGCACGCGCGTGGGCGAAGCCAGCGCGGACATCCTCGTCACCCAGGACTTCTTGCTGCGGCCCGTGCTGCCCCGCTTCTTCACCGTGGGGGACGAAGCGCGCGTGGGCGTGGTGGCCCACAACCTCTCCGACGTGCCCCTGCGCGCCACCGTGACCATGAGCATCACAGGCGCGACCCTGGTGGACGCCCCCGCGCAGGAGGTCGTCCTTGCGCCTGGGCAGAAGGAGAAACTCACCTGGATGGTTACCGATGTGCGCGGGATGGAGGGCGAGCAAGGGCTCACCTTCACCGCGTTCTGGGAAGGGACGACCGACGTGGCGGGCATCGGCGACGCGGTGCGCATCACCCTGCCCGTGCGCTATCCCGCGCCGCCCGACGTGGTGGCCACCGCGGGCATGGTCGAGCAGGACGCCAGCCGCCTGGAGGTCGTCGTCCTGCCCCGCGACCGCGTCCCCGACCTGGGCAACCTGCGCCTGGACCTGGACGCGTCCCTGGCCTCGGGCATGTTGGACAGCCTCACCTACCTGAAGCACTACCCGTGGGAGTGCGCGGAACAGACCATCTCCCGCTTCTTCCCCAACGTGGTCACCTGGCGCGCGCTCAAGCACCTGGGCGTGGAGAACCCGAGACTGGAGAAGGCCCTGCCCGACCTGGTGTACACCGCGGTGCAGAAACTCGCCCAGCAGCAGAACCCCGACGGCGGCTGGGGCTGGTGGGGCTTCGACAAGAGCAACGCGTTCATCACCGCCTACGGTCTCCTTGCCCTCACCGAAGCAGAACAGGCGGGCTTCGAGGTGGATCGCGACATGATGGACCGCGCGGCCCGCTTCCTCTACATCTACATGCGCAGCCAGACGACCTCCAAAGAAACCTGGCGCAACAACCGCCTGGCCTTTGTCCTCTACGCGCTGGCTACCTACCGCAGCACCTACGGCCAATCTCTGGGCACGGTGTACTCGCGCGCGGTCAACGTATTCAAGGCGCGCGAGCGGCTGGACGTGTACGGCAAGGCCCTGCTGGGCCTCACCTTCGGCGTCCTGGCCGACCAGGTCGATGATGCGGACGCGCGCCAGGCCGCGCGCGAGTACCTCACCACGCTCATCGACGAACTCGGGCGGGCCGCGGTGCTCGATCCCACGGGCGCGCACTGGGAGGAGGCCAGTGTGGACTGGTGGAACATGAACAACGACATCCGCTCGACGGCTATGGTCGTGCTCCTCATGGCCCGCTACGACCCCGAGAACCCGCTCGCGCCCAACGCGGTGCGCTGGCTCATGAGCGCGCGCAAGGGCGACCGCTGGACCCACACCCAGGACACGGCCTGGGCGGTCATGGCCCTCACCGACTGGATGGAACAGACGGGCGAACTTCATCCCGATTACGATTACACCGCCTGGCTGAACGGCACGGTCTGGCTCAACGGCACGATGACCCCCGCGGATGTGGGGGAGACGAAGCGGGCCGTCGCGCCCATCACCGACCTGGTGCCCGACGGGCCGAACGTGGTGCACATCGAGCGGACGCGCGCCGCGGGCCAGACGGGCGAGGGCGCGCTCTACTATCGCCTGCAACTGACCACCTTCAAGCCCCTGGAGAGGGTCACCGCGGTCAGTCGGGGCATTACCGTGGAGCGCTGGTACACGAAGGGGGATGACGACACGCCCATCACCCGCGCGCGCGTGGGCGACATCATTACCGTACACGTGCGGGTGATCGCGTCGCGCGGGCTGTCCTACTTCATGCTGGAAGATCCGCTGCCCGCGGGTGTGGAGCCCCTGGACGTGCGCCTGCTCACGACCACCCGTCAGGCCAAGGGGCCTGAAGTCGAACGGGAGGGCATGCCTGCCTGGTGGCGCTGGTGGTACTGGCAGCCCTCACACAGCGAACTGCGCGACGATCGCGCCGGCTTCTTCCAGACCTGGCTCAGCCCCGGCACGTACGAGATCACCTACCAGGTGAGGGCCAGCATTCCTGGTACGTTCGTGGTCGGGCCGGCCACAGCCAGCCAGATGTACGCGCCCGAAGTCTACGGCCGCACCGCCGCGACCACGTTCGTAGTGGAGGAGTAAGTCGCCTCAGGGCTCCAACACCACCCGACGATGGACCATGGGCGATGGACAATGGAGATGAGTCGTCCAGTCCATGGTCCATCGTGCATCGTCTGTTACCCTTGCGCCCAACGTCCATATGTGCCCCAGGCCTGCGAGGTGCGCGTTAGCCCCTGACGCCTACACAGTACAGGAGACTTTTACCCACTAATAGACATCTGGAATCCCGCAACCTTCCAGACCCCGGATTCCAAAGAATAGTCGAAACCTTTTGTTGATTATAGGTGTATGTGAGCCAACCCCATTGCATATGTCCCTGTCCAGGACACACTCCAGAAAATCTCCACAATTTCTGCACCTCTTTTCCAAATTTGCCCGATATGATGAAAGTGGAACGAGTTCGCGAAAGCCCTTTCCGGGAAGCACGCCAAAGCATAAAGATTCGAACGCCGTAGGACATCCTTAATAGTCTAAAGAGTCCTGCGCTCATTTCAAAATAACGGAAGAGGTGGACAATGCGAGGACGTGGAGGATGGGGACGTGGCCCCGTGTTCAGACCGCGACCCGTGTTCAGGCCGCGACCGCTATTTCGAGGGCCCTTCTGGCATGGGCGGCGCCACCGCGGTGGATGCCTGGGGTGTTTTGGGTGTCTGCTTCCGGTGGTAGCCGTGGGACTGTTGCTCTTGGTCATTCTGGCCTTGGCTATCTTCTAGGCTGCGCGAGCGGGTAAAGCTGCTCGCCACCCTGCCGCCCAACATCTCTAGCATTTGGAGGTTTAACCCACGCATGCAACCGCACGGGAGGTGCTGGATGCTCGACAACTTGCGCTTGTGGATACGTGGACGCTTGTACGTGCCCGATAAAGGGGCAGACGAACGCAGTCGTATGCGGCTGGTGGCCAACAACCTTATTTTGCACCTGCACCCCACGCGCGTCCCGGCCTCCGCGCTGCGCTTCACCTACACGTGGGGGCTGGGAGGGATCTCCGCACTCCTGGCCGTTGTACTCATTGCGACCGGCATCCTGCTCATGTTTCGCTACGACGCCAGTGTGGAGCACGCGTACACCAGCATCCAACTTCTGGAAACCGAGGTCATGTTCGGGTCGCTGGTGCGCGCGGTGCACCACTGGGCGGCCAATCTGCTCATCATCACTGTGTTTCTGCACATGGTGCGCGTGTTCTACACAGGAAGCTACAAAAAGGGACGGGGCTTCAACTGGCTGGTTGGCATCTTCTTGCTCCTGCTCGTGGTCACGTTCAACTTCACCGGATACCTCCTGCCGTGGGATCAGCTTGCTTATTGGGCCATTACCGTGGGCACCAGTTTGCTGGGATACGTCCCGGTAGTGGGCAACGTCATCAGTGGGTTTCTCCTGGGAGGACCGGAAGTGGGGCAGGCCACGCTGCGCAATTTCTACGCCATCCATGTGGCACTTCTTCCTGCCATCTTCATCTTCGTTATGTCCTATCATTTCTGGCGCATCCGCAAGGATGGCAATATCTCCCAGCCGGAGCGAAGGGCGGGCGAACGTGTGGCGCGGCTGACCACCATCCCCCACCTGGTGCAGCGGGAATTCGCGGTGGCCTCCGTAGTGATCACAGGCCTGTTCCTGTGGGCCATGTTCGTGCCCGCCCCGTTGGAGGAACTGGCCAATCCCGCGCGCCCGCCCAATCCGGCCAAAGCGGCCTGGTACTTCCTGGGACTACAGGAACTCCTCCTCCACATGCACCCGCTGGCTGCCATGATCCTGCCGGGACTGATTCTGGCGGGCATCGCGCTGGTGCCCTATTGGGACCGCAGCGATGAGGACATCGGCATTTACTTCCGCTCGGCCACGGGCCAAAAGGCGGCCCTCATCGGCACAGGGCTGGCCGTGGTGCTGGTGCCGGTGCTGGTTGTGTTGGACGAGTGGTGGATAGATGTGCCGGGCTGGCTGCCGGGCTGGCCCACATGGCTGTCCAACGGCCTCATTCCCCTGGCAATGACGCTGGCAGGGCTGGCCGCGATATACACCGGCATCCGCCGCCACCTGCGCAGCAACCACAGTGAGGCGCTGGTGGGGCTGTTCAGCTTCCTGGTTGTCAGCCTGGTGGTGATGACCATCATCGGCGTCTTCTTCCGTGGGCCAAATATGGCTCTGGTTTGGCCATTCTGATGGGGAGGTAGAGGAACAATGAAGCACGAAGAGAAGCAAGAGCAGATGGCGAGAACGCAAGCGGCTAAGGGCGGCCGCACAGAAGAGACGCGGGAAGCTATTACCATGTCACGCCGCAATTTCCTGACCCTGGGCCTGGAGGCGCTGGGCGCGTTGGCGGCGCTGGAAATTGTGGGTGCTGGGCTGCTGTTCTTGAAGCCGCGCAGCCTGGAGGGACAGTTCGGGGGCGTGATCACTGCCGGGCCGGTGAGCGATTTTCCCCCGGGCTCGGTGACCGAGTTCCCGGAGGGGAGGTTCTTCCTCATTCGCACTGAGGATGGCGGCTTCCTGGCCGTGTACCGGCGGTGCACGCACCTGGGCTGCTCGGTCAGTTGGGAACCCACAGCGGGCGAGTTTGTGTGCCCGTGCCACGGTTCGCACTTCGACACGGTGGGCGATGTGCAGAATCCGCCCGCGCCGCGAGCGTTGGACATCTTTCCCGTCACCATTGAGGATGGCACCGTCAAGGTAGACACGTCCAAACCACAGACTCGGGACACGTTCAGTCCCGATCAATTGGTCTACGCATAGGAGGGGACAATGAACAAGTATGTGCTTACAGGAGCCCTAGCATTGCTGATCCTGGTCATTGCGCTGCCCGTGTACGGGTATCTGGAACCGACGCGCATGGCCCGCTCTCAGGAAGAGTTGCGCCAGCAATATGTCTCCGACGCGGCGGTCCTTTACATTGAAAACTGTGCTGTCTGTCATGGCATCAGAGGGGAGGGCATTGGCCCCAATCCACCCCTGGACAATCCGGACCTGCGGGAAGCCGACTACGAGACCCTGTTCAAGACCATTGCTCGCGGGCGCTACGGAACCGCCATGGGGGCCTGGCATATAGAGGAAGGGGGCATCTTCAACGATTATCAGATTCAGGAGCTGGTGGCACTCATTCGCTATGGTGACTGGTCTCAAGTGGGAGAGCTGGCAGCCCAGCGCGGGGTCATTCCCCCCACCCTGCCGGTGCCGGAGGTGGGCGAAGACCTGGTGCAGCAGGTGATGGCCCTGGGGCCCGAGGGGGAGCTGTGGGCCCAGGGGATGCAGCTCTACGCTCAGAATTGCACAACCTGTCACGGCGTCAATGGCGAGGGCTCGGACCTGGGGGTTCCCCTCAACACCGAAGATGTGCGGGAGAAGGACGCCGACATTCTGGCCCGCACCATTCGCGAGGGCGTGCCGGGCACACTCATGGCCGCGTGGAAGAACACGTTGAGCAATGAGGATATCGAGGCGATTGTCGCCTTCCTGAAGAACTGGGACCGAATTAACGAGGCGGGGCTTGTGTTGGAGCCACCAGAACCCATTCACATTGATGTGAACAACCCGGAGGAAATGCTGGCCTTGGGAGAGCGTATCTTCACTACCACATGTACAGCGTGCCACGGCGAGGACGGCACCGGGGGCATTGGACCGGCCATTAACAGCCAACAGTTCCTCAGCCGCCACACGGACGACCAGATTCGTGATGCCATTGTCTACGGCGGACGGCGACCGAACTCACGCATGCCCGCCTTTGGGGATCGCCTGACATCGGTGGAGATCGATGCCCTGGTGGCGTACATCCGTTCCCTGGAGCCGACGGCCCCCTGGGTGGCCAACCCGCGCGGCAGCGGGCAGGGGGGTGGCCCACCCTGGTTGCAGGCCACGCCTGATGCGAACAATCCGATTGCACCGGGCATGGGCCGGGGTCGCCAGAACGAGGAAGGGAACATGCCGGGCATGGGTGGTCCACCCTGGCGACGCACGGGCACCCCCGTCCCCCAAGATCACAGGGGGGAGAATATGAACCGTGGCCCGGCCCTCCGCCTGCGCGGGGAAGTGGTCCGGGTGGAGGGGAACCGGCTAACGTTCCAAGCGGAGACTGGGCAGACGGTCGAGGTTATGTTGGGGCCGCCCTGGTTTTGGGAGGAAAAGGGCATTGCCTTGCACCCCGGTGACATTGTCGAACTGGAGGGGTTTGAGTCGCCGGACCACATGGAGGTGAACTGGGTGCGCAATGTGAGCACCGGCGAGACCGTCCAGTTGCGCACGGACGAGGGCATGCCGGTGTGGAATCAGACACCTTAGAGGGGAGGGAGAGATGGCCGGAGAACGACGACGGCGAGCACAGCGGCAGGCATTGCTACGGTCGGTGGTTGCCGTATCCCTGATAGTGACGTGGGCCGTGGCGGCGTTCAGTGGGTTCATGCTCTATCTGGCTC
>JALWHQ010000489.1 GCA_026983525.1 Anaerolineae bacterium
ATGCCAACGGTAAGGACGAGCGAGGAGCCTGCTCTTGAGACAATCCGCAACGTGCCTCCGTTCAGTATGCTGACGGAAGATGAGTGGCGCGAGGTCGTCCGAACTCTCACAGTGCGTACCTATCCCGAAGATACCTACCTCTTCTTTGAGGGCGATCCCCCCAGCAACCTCTACGTCATTGTGCGGGGGCACGTGGCGTTGATTCGTCATACCTTGGAGGGCCGGGATGTGGTGCTTGACGTGATGCAGCCGGGCAACATGGTGGGGGAGTTGGCCATTTTCGAGGGTGTGCCTTATTCCTCCTCGGGGAAGACCCTGGACGAAGTGACGGCTGTGGTCATCCCTCGGGAGCGTTTCCATCAGATGTTGGCCCAGTACCCCCGCATGGCGGGTGCTGTGATATTCGACCTCACTCGGCGGGTGCGTCACCTGAGCGACCTGGTGCAAAGCCTGGCCATCGAGCGGGTGGAACGGCGTCTGGCCCGCATTCTCCTCCGCTTGGCGCGCATCAGTGGCGAGCATCGCGATGATGGCCTGCTGATCAACCTTCCCCTCACACGCCAGGATCTGGCCGACATGGCGGGGACGACGGTAGAAACGGCCATTCGCACCCTGAGCCGAATGCGCCGCCAGGGCATCGTGGACACATCTCACGGCCACCTGATCATCCGGGACGTGGAGCGCCTGGTTCGAATTGCCGAGGAGGGCGAATGAAAGAGGCGGCCGCGCGCGTCGCGGGGCAAGAGCGTGTGGGGAACTTCCTCTTCGTCCGCTTTCACTGCCCATCCCTGGCCGAGCGCTTGCATCCCGGCCATTTCGTGCTGGCCCGCCTCCTTCCTACCTGGGACCCTTACCTGCGGGTAGCGCTGTTTCCCACGCATTTGGCGCCTCTGTCGTGGCTGGTGTACGTCCCTCACGACCGGGGGATGATCCGGCGCATTTTGGAACACGCACCCCCGGGCACGCCGTTGGCGGTGTACGGACCCCTCGGCACGCCCTTTCCCGAGGTGTCCCCCCAGAGCAACGTGCTGGCCGTGGCCCAGGAACCGTATGTGCCCTACCTGTTGGGCCTGGTGCAGCGCGCCGGCGCGACGGCCAATGTGGTGTTCCTGGTGGAGCGTACGGGCGTGGCCCTGCCGGACGATCTCTCGTGGCTTCCTCCAACTGTCGAGTTCCGGCAGGTGCAGCGGCAGCAGGATGCCCTTGCTGCACATGTGCATCGGTTGGCTACTTGGGCCGATTATGTTTTCGTTGCCGGGCCGCGGTACTGGCCTTCATACGTTGCCCGTGTCTTGGAGGATGTGTGGCCCCTGTTGCAACCCGGACGGGCGTTCGCCATCGTGCCGGACGGCATCTCCTGTGGGCTGGGGCTGTGCGATCGATGCGTCGTGGAGGTGCGACGGGGAGAGGCGCGCGCCTGTCGCAAGGGGCCGGTGTTCGACATCGCCACCTGGTTCGGGCAGGCGCGAGCCAGGCGGGCGTAGGAGGTGAGCGTGCATGTCTACGTAGATTTGGCCCCCCGGCATAAACTTGGGCTGCCCTTGGCCTCGCGCGTCCTCATCGCCGCGGGCGTCTCCCGGCTGGGGTTCTCCGCCCAGATTCCCTATTACCTGGAAGGGGTGGCCGCGATTGTCACCGGACCGTGGACGTGGGAGGATGACTGGCCGCGATACCCCATCCTGGATGAACGACCCGGGGGGGTGTTGTGGACACCACCGCAAGGCCCGCGCGGGATCGGCAAGACCCTGCAACGGCTGGCGAAAGATCGTCCACCGGAGCCCATTGCCCTGTTGGCCGCGTTGGCATCACCCCATCCTGAACACACAGCCGCGGCTGCCCGCCACCTGAGAGACTCGGGGCTGATGGCGGGCCTGGTCATCGAGGTTGGGCGCGGGGAGTCCCTCAGCAGCGTGCTCGCCCGCATCTCCCTTGCTGCCGACGCGTCCGGTCTGCCCATCCTCGTCACGTTGCCCTTGGGAGAGGCGGGGGCGTGGGT
>JALWHQ010000490.1 GCA_026983525.1 Anaerolineae bacterium
TTTCGAACCTGTTCACCTGGACCTATGTGTTCCCCTACCCGCCTGCATCCGAGCCCACCGTGCCCGTTCCCGGATACGTCCTGGTGATCATGATTTTGGGCGGCCTGGTGGCGTTGGGGGGCCATTGGGCGGATACGCGACGTATCGCGCCATTGCCCAACCCCGACGAGAAGGGGGAGCCGCGGGGTGCGCCGCCCCATCTCCTGTTCGTGTCCCTTCTTGTGCTGGCGTTGAGCCTGTGGCTTACGACGGACACGAGCGCCTGGGTGTGGAAGTGGATCGCTCCCTTGCGCACGTTGCAGTTCCCCTGGCGCTGGCACACGGTGGCCGCGCTGGCTTTGGCTGCGGTGTTTGCACTCTCCCTCGACATCCTGTTGCCCTACATCCGCTGGACAACTGTGCTGCTCTACGGGGGGCTGGCGGTATACGTCACGCTGTACGCGGTGGCCGGGTTGCCCACCGCGATCACCCCCATGTCAGAGGTCGAGGTGACCCCCGAACGCATGTGGGCACTCGACCGAGAACATGGACAGGTGGGGGCGTCGTGGACGGCTGAGTTCCTCCCGCGCTGGGTGACGGAACAGCGCTGGGCAATCGGTCATCCCCCCACTCGACCAGAACCCATCCTGCCCCGTGGAGTGCGAAATCTTGCCCTGAGTGGGGTGGGGTATCTCTCCCTGCGAGGGACGTTCGAGGCCACGCGGGATGCGTTCTTGCTCTTCCACCGGTTTTACTACCCGGCATGGGAGGTGCGAGTGGACGGCAAGCCGGTCGCTACGGAGCCGGTGACATCTCTGGGGGTCTTGGCCGCGCGCGTGCCACGCGGTTCTCACACCTTTCTTCTCCAATGGAAACCCACACCGGCGGTGTGGGTTGGGCGCGCGTTGACGGCCGTGGGGTGGGTGCTTGTCCTGGCTTGGCTGGCCCGGGGGGTGCGATCCCGCTGGCGGCGGTGGGGCCTTTTGATCCTTTGGGGAGCCGTGGGCGCGCTGCTCGTGGCCGGCGCGCTCGGGGTGCTCGAGAGGGAGGTTCGCCCTCGCCCGGTAGGAGCGGACTACGGCCCCCTGGTGTTGAGCGCGGCACGTTGGGAGGAGGATCACGAGATGGGCGGGGTGCGCGTTCACACCTACTGGTTCATACGCCAGCGTCCGGAACCGGTGACCGCGTTCGTGCACCTTGTGGATGGGCAGGGGCGGGTCGTTGCCCAGTACGATGGCCCCATTGGGGGTGGGTACACGCCCATCGAGCGCTGGCAGCCGGGGCTCCTGTTGGAGGACACGCGCTTGATCGCATTACCCCCGAGTCTGCCCCCCGGCACGTACCGCCTGCTGGCTGGGCTGTATCGTCCAGGCTTTGCCGACCAACCCCTGGTTCCGCGTGGGGGAGGGATGTCTAACCCGCGCGTGGAGATAGGGGTCATAGAGGTGGCTCCATGAGCACGGGAGGAAAGGGAGCACGCTGGGCCACGGTTCTGGTGGTCGCTCATCTTGTGTTTGCCGCGCTGTGGAGCGTGATGGTTCCGTTGGGCGAGGCGCCCGACGAGGCCGACCACTGGGCGTACATCACATACCTGGCCCGAGAGCGCCGATTGCCCCAGGGGCCTGAGTTGACGCAGAGCAAGCACCCGCCCCTGTTCCACGCCACCGCGGCCCTCCTCGCCGGTCTTGTCGTGCCGGGTTTCGGCCGCTTGGATAGCCGCCTCTTCCTGCGTGCCAATCCCGATGTCAGTTTCCGGCCCGAGGATGTGAGCGCGGGCACCCACGCCTACAATTCCTTTATCCACACTACATATGAAGATTGGCCCTGGCGACCCGGCCCTCTGGCCTATCACGTGGCGCGTTTCTGGGCAGTCGTTCTCAGTACACTGACCCTGTGGGCGACGTATCGATTTCTGCGCCTGGCATTTCCCGGTCAAGAGGATGTGGCCCTGGCTGCGACGGGGCTCCTCGCGTTCTTGCCCGAGTTTGCTTTTATCGGTGGGGTGCTGAACAACGACAATGCCGCCGCGTTCTTGGGCACCGCGGCTTTGTGGGGGGGGATGGCCGTGTATCGTTCCCGAAACGAACGGTTTCCCGGCTGGTGGACCCCCTTTGCGCTTGGGTTGGGTATCTGGGCCAAGGTGAGTACCGCGGCCCTTTGGCCGGCCGTGGCCTTGCTGGTGTTCTTGAGTGGGGGCAGGAGCAACCCGAAAGCCGGGCTGAAGCGGTTGGGTGTGGTATTTGTTCCGGCGTTGGCCCTGGCTGCACCCTGGTTTGTGCGCAACTGGCGACTGTATGGGGATCCCATGGGGTGGGCGTTGGTGCGCGCGACGGTGGACGTGCGCACCACGCCGTGGACGTGGGCGGATACGGTCTGGCTCATCAAGGGGTGGTTCCTTTCTTTTTGGGGCAAGTTCGGGAGTGCCGGGCATATTCCGATGGCTAAGTCCGTGTACGTCGTGCTCGGCGGGGTGACGGTGCTGGCCCTCCTGGGGCTTGTGCGAGGATTGGCGCGCGGGGTCGGCCGTCGAAACGGGAACCCGATGTCTGCCCCCGCGGCGCGATTCGTGGATGTATGGAGCATGGGGGCGCTGTTTCTCGCGGTCGTGGGTGTCGCCTTTGCCATGTGGCGGTACTCGCTTGTCGCCCTGGGGACAGACCAGGCGCGCCTGTTGTTTCCTGCCATTGCTCCTCTGGTGGGTCTGTTGGCTTTTGGCTGGCTGGCGTTAGGAGGGACTTCTTGGTGGAGAACTGTCTCCTCATGGGTGGTCGTTGGAAGCCTTGCGTTGGGGATATATGCCCTGATGGGCGTGGTTCGTCCCGCATACGCGCCTCCGTCCACGGTGCCCGCGTCAGAGTGGGCTCGGCTGCCCCGGGTGGTTCCGGTGGATTTTGGCGAGATTTCCCTGGTGGCGTGGAACTTGGAAGGGGATCCGGTGCTGTATTGGCTGGCTCGGGAGCAACCGCGAGATGACATTCGCGTGGTACTGCGTGTCACAGCAGAAGATGGCACGCTGGTCTGGGAGTGGAAACGGTCGCCGGGGGCTGGCCGATGGAGCACGGATCACTGGCCGCGCGGGTACGTGATGCGGGATGCGTATAGGGTGCGCTGGCCTGACTGGGTCGGGCCCGGCTGGTATCGTGTGGAAGTAGGGGCCTATGAGTTTTTGGGGGATGTGATTGTACCTCTGCGGGCCCAGGAACCCGTGGCAACTCCCGAGCATCCTTACGTGATGCTGGGCTGGCTACAGAAGCCTTGAGGCAGAGTGATTCTGCGGCGATGATTTGTTGTTCCTTTGACAGTCATAGGGCGCGGTGCTACAATCGAGGTAACTTGTCAGGCAACTTGCCTGAACGCGACAAGGAGGAGCGATGCCGGCCGGTTATCTTTCCGTATTGATTATGCTCTTCCTGGCCACGGCCGTGGCCGCGCTGGTGCTGATCGTTCCGGCCCTGCTCGGGCCCAGGCGCCCTTCCCCCACCAAGTTCGAGCCGTATGAGTCGGGCATGAAGCCCTTTGCGCTCCCCCGCCGCCGCTTCCCTGTGCACTATTACATGGTGGCGATTCTATTCGTGGTGTTCGATATTGAGATTTTGTTCTTGTACCCGTGGGCCGTGCTGCTGCGCGAGTTGCGCTGGTTCGGCATTGTGGAGATGGGCGTGTTCATGGGGATTTTGATTTTGGGGTTCGTGTACGCGTGGCGAAAGGGCGCGCTGGAGTGGATTCGGTAGGGGGTAGAGATTGGAGGTTGGAGATTAGAAATTAGAGATTAGAGGTTAGAGATTGGGGATTGGAGGAGGGAAAAGGGAAATGGGCGCGCGAGAGATGACGTTGGAGGAGTTGAAGTGGGTGGTGGCCCACTTGTCGCATGAGGATCTGGCACGATTTCGCGAGTGGTTTGAGGAGTTCGATGCTGCGTTGTGGGATCAGGAGTTCGAGCGTGACGTACGGGAAGGGCGGCTTGACAAGGTCGCGGAGCAGGCCATCAAGGACTTTCGCCAGGGGCGATATAAAGAGTTATGAAACACTTCGCCAGCCCTTCCTTTTGGGATGCTTACGAACGGTTGCCTAAAGAAGTCCAGGATCTGGCTGACAAGTACTTTGACTTGCTGAAGAGTGATCCCCGGCATCCTTCACTGCGATTGAAAAAGGTTGGGCGCTTTTGGTCAGTCAGAATTGGTAGGAAATATCGTGCCTTGGCGGTTGAAGTCGAAGAAGGCCTTCTGTGGTTTTGGATTGGCACGCACGCTGAATATGATGTGCTTGTTCGCAGACAATAGGAGGACACATGACACAAGGACTTGAGCCGCAGGCCTTGACGCAACAGATCAACAACCAGGGGTACGTGCTGACGACCCTGGAGCAGGCGATAAATTGGTGTCGGCGGAATTCGGTGTGGCCGCTGTTGTTCGGGCTGGCGTGCTGCGCGATCGAGATGATTACCGCGGGTACGAGCCGCCACGATATTGCCCGTTTCGGCTCCGAGGTGTTCCGCGCTTCTCCCCGCCAGGCGGACCTGATGATCGTGGCGGGCCGCGTGTCCAACAAGATGGCGCCTGTCATCAAGCGCCTGTACGACCAGATGCAGGAGCCCAAGTGGGTGATCGCCATGGGCATCTGCGCGTCCGCGGGCGGGCCCTTCAACAACTACGCCATCGTCCAGGGTGTGGACAAGATCATCCCCGTGGACGTGTACATTCCCGGCTGCCCGCCCCGCCCCGAGGCCCTGTTCTACGGCCTGCTCAAGTTGCAGGAGAAGATCCAGCGGGATCATCCCGTGATGCGGGGGGAGATACCGTTGATTGGCGCGCGCGTGGCGCGAGAAGGGTGAACGTCGTGCGTCTTGCGTCGTGCGTCGGATGCGATGCATGAGTGGGGAGGAGTGTATGGGCCAGAATAGGTACAAGTACTTGAGGATATGGGCCACCAGGAGAGGGATTCTTATTACAACGCCTCATAAAGAAGTCGTGGAATGGGTCATGAGCAAAGTTAGGGAGCATGTTCCACACGCACAGTTGGAAGTCGTATACGAAGCACGCTATCGCATTCACAAGCTTGATGGTAATGACGTAGATATCGCCATTTGGATATTGGGGGAATTATGCAGGAATGGATGGGAGCCGTTTGCTATAACGACCCTTCCTACGGACACACCGGCTTTCCGGTGGACTGGTGTGGCGGAAGCAATTCATCTTCGTTTTTCATATCACAGCGAAGAGTAATTGGGCAGGTGGTATGCACATCGTTGATTTCCTGTGGCTACCAGACGTTGTAGAGAAAATTATTGACAAGCATCATGTGTGGCCCGAGGAAGTCGAGGCAGTGTTCTTCAATAGTCCGCATATTCGTTTTGTGGAAAAAGGGCATAAGAAGGGAGAGGATGTATACGCAGCATTAGGCCAGACAGATGAGGGGCGATACCTAATAGTTTTCTTTATTTTGAAGAAGGATGGAGTAGCGCTCATCTTGAGCGCTCGGGATATGGATCGGCGGGAGAGGCGGTACTATGAGCGAACATGATAAGACATCTATCTCAAAAGCAACGACAATAGAGGAGATAGCGGAGTTTTGGGATACCCATAGTCTTGCGGACTACTGGGATCAAACGCGCGAAGTTGATGTGGAGGTCCTTGCTCAACGGCGCCGACGCGTGGTAATCGATCCAGAAGTATACGAACGTCTGGCTCAACTGGCGCGGAAGCGCGGGCTTCATCCAGAAACGCTCATCAACATGTGGCTGGCCGAACGCTTGGCCAAGGAAAAGGTGGCCTGAGTCCTAATGGGAGGAGAGGGGGTTCCGTGGCAGGCACGCAACCAAAAATCGACTGGCGGCAATACATAGAATCGAATCCAAGCGTGCGGTCAGGGCGACCTGTGGTCAAGGGAACGCGATTAACTGTGGAGTTCTTGCTGTCCTTGCTCGCGGCTGGTTGGACGGAAGAACAGATATTGGAGAACTATCCGTCCTTGACGCGGGATGCCCTACGGGCTGTATTTGCCTTTGCGGCTGAATGCATGAGCGAGGAAACGATGTATCCTCTCTTGGTGGAAGCGTCTTGATGAAATTTCTCGCCGACGAGGACTTCCCTGCACAAAGCGTACGGTTGTTGAGGCAGGCAGGTTACGATGTCCTTTCGATTGCAGAAGTCTCGCCTGGTGTGAGCGATGAGAAAGTGCTGCAGCAGGCACGGGATGAGGATAGAGTACTGTTGACGTTTGACAGGGATTACGGAGAGCTCCTTTACCGACTTAAGGTTCCCCCTCCGCGGGGAGTAGTTTATTTCAGGCCTGCGCCGAAGACGCCGCAACAGCCAGCCCAACAATTAATCCAACTCTTACGACAAGGCAACATACAGTTGGAAGGATATTTCACAGTCATAGAGGTAGACCGAATTCGCCAACGTCCGATCCAGCCCTAATATCCAATCTCTGATACCCGATACCTAATACCTGAGGATAACCTATGCCGCTGGAACGCGTACTGGATACAACAACCGTTTCGACCACGCCCGACTACGAGGGCGAACGCGCGGTCGTGGAGACCCTCCGCCAGCGTTTCCCCGACGCGGTCCTGGCCGCGGAGGAGTTTCGCGGGGACCAGGTCGTCACCCTGCGCGCGGGCCGCTTCCTTGAAGTCATGCGCTTCCTGCGCGACGCCCCCGACATGCGCTTCAACCTGCTGGTGGACGTCACCTCCTACGACCGCCTGGGCCTGGGCGAGAGCCCGCGCTTCGTCACCGTCTACCAACTTCACTCCCTGCCCTACAACCGCCGCCTGCGCGTTCAGGTGCCCCTGCCCAACGACAGCGAGCCCGTCGCGTCCTCGGTTGTCGACCTGTGGCCTGGGGCCAACTGGATGGAGCGAGAGATCTACGACCTCATGGGCATCCGTTTCCAGGGGCATCCCAACCTGAAGCGCATCCTCATGCCCTCCAACTGGGAGGGGCATCCGTTGCGCAAGGATTATCCCCTGGGCTGGGAGCCCGTGCCCTTCTCCGTGAACTGGTCCGACCCTGAGTTCAAGGACCTGGGCCGCCAGGTGCTCAAGCCCGAGTTCCCGCCCGAAGACGTGCCCGCGGGCATGGACCCCGCGCGGCACATCATCGTCAACATGGGGCCGCAACACCCCTCCACTCACGGCGTGCTTCGCCTCATCGTCGAACTGGAGGGGGAAACGGTGGTGCGCGTGGACCCCGACCTGGGCTACCTGCACTCGGGCTTTGAGAAGCAGGGGGAGAACGTCCGTTACAAGGACTTTGTGTACTACACCGACCGTATGGACTACACCCAGGCCATGAACAACAACCTGGGCTACGTCCTGGCGGTGGAGAAGTTGCTCGGGCTGGAGGTACCCCCGCGCGCGCAGGCCATCCGCGTCATCATGTCGGAACTGCAACGTCTGGCCGCGCACCTGCTCTGGCTGGGCACGCACAGCATGGACCTGGCGGGCGTGGGCCTCTCGCTAATGATGTACGCGTTCCGCGAGCGGGAGATGATTCTTGACCTCTTTGAGATGGTCTCGGGCGCGCGGCTGACCGTCTCCTACATTCGCATCGGCGGGGTGTGGAAGGACCTGCCCCCCGCGTTCGAGCGGCACCTGCGCGAGTTTCTCGACTACATGCCCGCGCGCATCGACGACTACGAGCGCATGTTGACGGACAACCCCATCTGGCGCAAGCGCACCGAGGGCATCGGCAAGATCACCGCGGAGCAGGCCATCGCGCTGAGCCTGACGGGCCCGACGCTGCGCTCCACGGGCGTGGCCTACGACCTGCGCAAAGTGCGCCCGTACTCGGGGTACGAGAACTACGACTTCGAGGTCATCACGGCCACGGAGGGGGACGCGTACGCGCGCTACATGGTGCGCATCGGCGAGATGCGCCAGAGTTTGCGCATCATCCGCCAGGCGCTGGACAACCTGCCCGACGGGCCGCACGTGGCCACGAACCGCAAGGTGGTGCCGCCCCCGCGCGAGGAACTGGACGTCAGCATGGAGGCGCTCATCCACCACTTCAAACTGTGGACCGAGGGCATCAAGCCGCCGCCTGGTCAGGTCTACCACAGCATCGAGAACCAGAAGGGCGAGTACGGCATCTTCCTGATGAGCGACGGCAGCAACAAACCGTACCGCCTGCACGTACGCGGCCCATCCTTCGTCAACCTCCAGGCCCTCGATCCCATGTCCCGGGGCGGCCTCATCGCGGACTTGATCACGAATATCGGCTCGATTGATATTGTATTGGGGGAGGTGGACCGGTAAGGGGTTGCAGGTTGAAAGTTAAAGGTTGAAGGTTGAAGACGGAGGGTGGACGTTATGGGGGAAACGGTAAAGATAGAGCGGATTGTGGTGGATCCGAAAATTCACTTTGGGAAGCCATGCATTGCAGGTACACGCATTCCTGTGGAGAACGTCCTTGAACTCATCAACGCAGGACTAACGTTCGACGAGATAATTCGCGACTACTATCCCGATTTAGCGGTAGAAGATCTTCAGACGTGCTATGAATGGGGCGTTTCAATGGTGGAAGCGTGAGGACGAGACGATGCGAGAAGAGTGGCATAAGTGGATCGTGTCAGACCCAGACATTATGATGAGAAAGCCTGTTATCAAAGGCACGCGCATTACTGTTGAACTCATCCTGGAAAAATTGGCTGCGGGGGAGAGCATTGAGGATATCCTTGAAGCCCATCCTCACTTGGGACGCGAAGCCATCCAGGCAGCGCTTGCTTTTGCAGCAGATGCTTTACATATGGACGTTGTGCGGCCCGCGCCATAGGGTGTGTTGTGAAAACGGTCGCGGATGAGAGTGAAGACTTTCCAATTGTAAAGGCTCTGTGAGACGCGGGACACGGCGTCTGGTCTGTTGCGGAA
>JALWHQ010000491.1 GCA_026983525.1 Anaerolineae bacterium
CGTCTACCCCATCGCCCACCTCAACCCCTACTTCCACTCCAACCCCGACGGCAACACCTACACCAACACCAACGTCGACCCCCACATCCACACCTACTCCGACAGCCACACCAACCGCTACGCCTACGCCCACGCCGATTGGTGAATTGACCTGGATGGGGGGTGCCCTGGTAAGTGGTGCCGGCGGACAAATTCGTTTTGGTTATACTGTGGCTCAGCCTGTACAGCTGCATGCCCGTGTGGAAGGCGCAGTATCCTTTGAACGTGGGGGACAAGAACTGTCGTACACCTTGGCACGCACACAAGGGGAATGTTCACTTGGAGTACGCCCTAACCCCTCAACGCTTCCAGGAAGTCCTTACACAGTCACCATCACCTTAGGAAACTTTGCCACGGTGCTCCAGGGGAAGGTTGGGGAATCGTCCATCTATATGCCTCTAACAGCCTATAATGCCCTCCTCACTTTACCCACCATCAACGATGCCATACCACGCTGGGATGCTCTAAACGCGTGCGCAGTGCACATTCGCGTGCAAGTGTTTTACGACACAAACCGTGACGGAATACGCCAACCAGGCGAACCGCCATATGCGCGCGCCATTGTTGAATTGTGGCAGGGAGACACCCGCATAGCCCAACGTATTCCCTCGTTGAGTGGAGAGGTATTTTTCTTCGACTTACCCCCGGGTGACTACGCCCTCAGCCTTGTCCTCGCACCCTATCTAAAAGCCACAACTCCCAGACGTTACTACCTTCATGCCGATGTGGCCGACCTTTATGGCCCGTACACCTTCGGCATCGTCGGACGGTAAGCGTGTAGTCACCCGTAGAGTTGCCGAGTGGGAAAGCAACAACGGACGATAGAGCATGGACAGCAGACAGCGATTCATAACACCATCCATTGTCCATGCTCTATCGTCTCACACTTAATGCCGAAAATGCCGCCGCCCTGTGAACACCATCGCCAGCCCCAGGCGATTGGCCGCTGCGATGACTTCCTCATCCCGCTTGGAGCCACCGGGCTGAATGACCGCGGTTACGCCCGCTTCCGCGGCCACCTCCACCCCGTCGGGGAAGGGGAAGAACGCGTCCGATGCCATCACCGCGCCCTGGCTTCGTTCGCCCGCTTTCATGACGGCTATGCGCACTGCATCCACCCTGCTCATTTGCCCCGCGCCTATCCCCACTGTCGCCTTCCCCTGCGCGAAGACAATCGCGTTCGACTTCACGTGCTTCACCGTCCGCCAGCCAAAACGCAGCCCTTCCCACTCCGCCTCGGTCGGCTGCCGCTCCGTCACCACCCGCCAGGCCGACTCATCCTCCGCGGCCACATCGGGCGTCTGCGCCAACCAGCCGCTTACTGTATTCCGCCAGAGAATGCTGTCCACGCGCGCCCCGTGCGCCCGTAGCAACCGAACGTGGCGCGACTTCGCTCGTAGAATCGCCAACGCGTCCTCCTCGAACGCGGGCGCGGCCAGCACCTCGATGAACAGCCCCCGCATCGCCTCCGCGGTCGCCGCGTCCAGGGGGCGATTCACCGCAATCACCGAGCCGAACGCGGACACAGGGTCCGAAGCCAGGGCCAAGCGATAGGCCTCCGCCAGCGTCTCCGCGCTGGCCATGCCGCACGGGTTGCCGTGCTTCACGATCACCACCGTGGGCTCGTCGAAGTCCACCGCGGCCCGCCACGCGGCGTCCAGGTCCAGCCAGTTGTTGTACGACATCTCCTTGCCATGCACCTGCTCGAAGGGCACCTCCTCCCCCACGCGCACGTACAGTCCCGCCTCCTGGTGGGGATTCTCCCCGTAGCGCAGCGTGGCCGCCCGCCGCAACAGCAAGGGCACCTCCTCGGCCAGCGCCTCCTCCCCCGCGCTCAGGTAGGCGGCAATCGCCGCGTCGTAGCCTGCCGTGTGCCGAAACGCCTTCGCGGCCAGGCCGCGGCGCTCTGACTCGCTCAGCCCGCCCGCGCGCAGCCGCTCCAGCACCCAGTCGTAATCCGCGGGATCGCACACCACCACCACGTGCTGGAAATTCTTCGCCCCCGCGCGCAACAGCGCCACCCCACCGATGTCGATGTTCTCCACCGCCTCATCCAGCGTCACCCCCGCCCGCGCCACCGTCTCTACGAACGGATACAGGTTCACCACCACCACATCGATGGGCGCGAGACCGTGCTGCGCCAACTCGGCCAGGTGCGCTGGCGAGCGCCGCGCCAGAATCCCTCCGTGCACCGCAGGGTGCAGCGTCTTCACCCGTCCGTCCAGAATCTCGGGGAACCCCGTCAGCGCGCTCACATCCGTCACCTCCAGACCCGCCGCGCGTAGCACGCGCGCCGTTCCCCCACTGGCCACCAGCGTGTACCCCAGATCGTACAACCCGCGGGCGAACTCTTCCACCCCGCGCTTATCGCTCACCGACAAGAGGGCCAATCGTCGTTCGTTCATACCTCCAAGGACCTCCTAATGTAAGATGACCTCCACTCAGAACTCTTAACATGCGATAGTATAGCAAAAGCGCACAGTCCAAAGTGAAAAGTAAACATGCATCGCGCCGCCATTTTCACTCTTCACTTTGCACTTTGCAATCCAACGATACCCCCTTAATCGTCACTTCTTAATCGTTACTCATCAATAATCTCCTCACTTTCCCTCCCTCCACCACTTGCCCTATACTACCCCTATGACCAACCCATCAGTTTCTTCCATGCGTGTCTCGGCGGGGGCAGGCTACGTGATTCGACTGGACAACTTCGAAGGCCCCCTGGATCTGCTACTTCATTTGATTGAGCGGCGGGAACTGGACATCACCGCAGTGGCCATTGCCGAGGTGACCGACCAGTACCTGGAATACCTCGCGCGCGCGGAACACATCTCCCCCCGCCTCATGGCTGATTTCATCACTATGGCCGCGCGGCTGTTGCTCATCAAATCGCGCGCCCTACTGCCGACTCCCCCCACTGAGGACGAGGACGAGGAGGAGGATCCCGCCGAGGCGCTGGCCCGCCAACTGCGCGCGTACAAACAGTTCCGCCAAATTGCCCACCTGCTGGGAGAACGAGAGAAAGCGCACTTGCGCGCGTACGTACGCGTGGCCCCGCCCCCCGCGCTGGAGCGTCGTCTCGAACCCGGGGATGTTTCCTTGGAGGATTTGGTCAACGCGTTGCGCCGTGTTCTGGAAGAACGCCAGGAAGTCCCCATCAACGGCACGGTAGTTACCCCGTATACCGTGACCATCCAAGACAAGATGGAAGAACTGCGCAGATTGCTTGCGCGACGTTCCCGGCTTGATTTTACCCGCCTGCTCCGTCGTAGCCGCCACCGCCAGGAAATCATCGTGACTTTCCTCGCCGTGCTGGAACTGATCAAACGAGGTGAAATTGCCGTGCGGCAGGAAGGCGTGTTTGGCCCCATTCAGTTGGAGCGAGGAGAATCCCCCGACGCGTGATCGGTCTCGGCAAGTGTGTCCTCCCACTCCCCACGTTTGAATTCGAATCGCGCGGCCGTTAGAGCCCCCAGGGTATCGATGAACACATCGAAGACGCGTGGCGAGCGGCCGGGCGTGAAATGTTGGTGGATCTCATCACTGATGGCATAGAGGACCGTCAGCAATACTGCAGTGCGTACCACCCACTTGCGCGAGCGTCCCGTAGAGTGCAAGGCCCAGATCCAAAAGAAGCAGAGGACCATGTAAATTGCAAAGTGCCCCATCTTCTTTAGGACTTTATCCCACATTGGGCTGGGTGCCGATGGGAGTGAAGGTTGTGACGATAGCCAGAATATGAAGGCCATCCAGAAAAGTGGAGCAAGCCAGCGATGTTTTGCTGTGTGGTTCATGGTGATTGATGGGTTGTTTTGGGTTTAGTGTGATAGCAAATTGGCTACGCGCAATCCATACTCCCCACTCCACACTCCACTCACACAAACATCCTGTATATCTCCAACAAACACCTTCCCGCACGGGCACGCGCAAACTCGCGCCGCGCCCGCCCGTATGCGCGCCGCCCCAGTACCGTACGTCGTTCCTCATCCGACCACAGATCCGCCACCGCTCCGGCAATGGCCTCGCCCACGGGAGGCACCACCACGCCTGCATCCCCCAGAAGCCAACGGGGCTCCCCCACGTCCACGGCCACAGTGGGCAACCCAACGGCCATCATGTCCAGCACACGGCGGGGACACTTGGCCCGCGCGGCCAGGGTGTTCTCCACAGCGTAGAGCCCCACTCGCGCGGTGGACAGAATGTCCAGGTAGGCCCGCAACTTCTGGCGCACGACCACTGCCACCCGAGAGCGCAACATAGTCCTCTCCAACGCCGCCAGCAGCGCGTTTACTTGCTCGCGCTCCGGGCCAATCACCAGGACGTTACCCGCGGGTAGGGCCCTGACAACGTCCCCCAGCCAGCCCGCCAACACTTCCGGCCGAATGTCCAACAGCCGAGTGGGTACAACCAGACGCGGGTGATCGTGAGGTCCATCAACGAAGTGAAGGGGGGGGAGCACGTTTGGAACCCACCACAGGTGGTCATCTCTTCTCACCTGGGCAATGCGCTCCATGAGGAAATGGCTGGCCGCGGTGACCCCATCCGCGGCGCGCCAGGCCCAGGCCTCCAATCGCGGCCCAAAGGTGCGCCAAACGCGCGCCAGGGGCACATCCTTCACCCACGCCTGCTCCAGGTCATCACAGTCCAGCAGCACAGGAGCCGTCACCCGCCATTTTCCCCTGCCCCACCCACGCGCCAAGGCAAGGAAGAAGAAGGGAACAGTCACCGGCTTGCTCAGGTGAATCACATCGGGTGCCCACGTGCGCGCTTGATCCAATACCCAGCGGGCCATGTATATCCATACCAGCACCTTACTTACATCCCCGCGTCGTAACACTTTCGGTGGAAAGGGAATATGCACAATGTCCAATGGCAACTCGGTGCGAATCGTCCGCCGATCCTGCGGGGTATCCCACCCGGCAATGGCGATCCGCACCCGCGCGCCCTGCTGGGCCAAGGCCGTGGCAAAGGGCAGAATGCGGTGAGCAACCGTGCCCCGCCGGTGCAATCCAAAGGGAGAGACGAACAGGACGCGCGGCCTGGTTGTCATGCGTCGCCCTCCTCGTCCCAAGTGTGGCGCACGACCCGTTCCAGGGCCAGAGGATACTGCCACCCGCGCGCTTCGCCCAACGCTCGACCGTGAGTGCTCATTAGGTGGATGACCGCCTCGGCCATCTCGCTCGGCGACCACTCTATGACCTGGAAACCTTCAAAGCCCGCTGCTTCGCCTAACTCACCGGACCATGCCATATCCTCTATGTCCCGCCCAGTGCACGCTGCCACGAAAGCCAAGTACGCCCGCATGGCAGCAGCCACCGCGCCCACATAGCCCGCCGCGTCACGGGAGCGCATTACCGCTGCCGTCCAAATCGATAGCCACACGTCCGCGGCCAGCCGATCCAGCACATGAAACTCCACCCGTTCCGGACGCTGCCACCCGCGCAGCCTTTTCCGCAGCCGCCCGGTCTTGTCAAACAAAATGTGTGGATGACGCCGCGGGCGCTCGGGCACACTCCCCCACGGCTCCATATGAAGCACAAGGAGCACACCTTCCTCAGTGAGAAGCGTGCACCCCGTCCCCAGATCGCGTACATCATTCATCCACACCGGAGAAACATCGGCCAGCCAGATCCTCCGCTCGGCCCAAAAGGATGCGAAACCTTCCTCAGTCAAAGCCAAATGCATCTCCACATAGCGTGAATATTGTGCTGGTGCCCCTTCCAACCAGGAAGCCAGAATGCGCTCATCTGCACGAGCCTTTTCGATCAGGCGTATCACAGGTTCAGGGATCTCTGCCTCAGGCCTCTCGAGCATAGTCTCCTCTTAATTCACTGTGAGCAGTTTCATGCCCTTTTCAGTTCTTCGAGTATAATTGAGGAAGTCTTTTTGCGGACAATTCGCAACTACCCAATGTGAAAAGAGGTGCAAGTATGGGATTGTTAGATATACTTTTCGGCCCCCCTGTGCCCACCCTATCTGTGGAGGAGGCGGCTGAGCTGTGGAAACAAGGAAAAGCCATACTCCTGGATGTCCGTGAAGAGCGTGAACTTAACGCAGCTCATATACCTGGAGCGACCCACGTCGCTCTTAGCACACTGCGCCGCGACATTCCAGAACTCCCTAAAGATAAGCCCATTTTATGCATTTGTCGTTCGGGACATCGAAGTGTGCCTGCAGCGCGGCGTTTGATCAAAGCCGGTTACAGCGAGGTGTATAGTGTAAAGGGGGGCATTCGCGCCTGGCAACGGCACGGGTTGCCCATCAAATCCAAATGAGAGAGTGAGCACTCATGACCACAAAGAACGTGATACCCAAACATCGCATTCCCCTGTTGGCTGCAGGAATCCTTACCCTTCTTGCGGCTATGTGGGCCGGGTTACTTCGCCTGGGATGGAGTTTCCCCCCTATTCAGCCCACATGGCCTGCTCAACATGGTCTCCTCATGGTTTCAGGATTTCTCGGTTCTCTGATCAGCCTGGAACGTGCGGTTGCGCTGCGCAAGCGATGGACATATGGGGCTCCTATAGTCACAGCCCTGGGCGCGCTGTTGATCCTTATCGGTATACCTGGGCTTCCCGGCCCTAGTCTCATTGTGTTGGGCAGTGTGTGGCTTTTACTCATTTACGCGCTTATCTTGCAGATGCTTCCTTCGCTGTTCAATGTCATCATGGCCATTGGGGGGCTCTTCTGGGCAGTTGGGAACGTCCTGTGGCTACTTGCTTATCCCCCCGCTTTGGCATCCCTTTGGTGGCAGGGCTTTCTTGTGTTAACCATTGTAGGAGAGCGTTTGGAACTCAGTCGCGTTCTGCGCCTGACGTCGCGCGTTCAATCCTTACTCATAGCCGCGATTGGTATGTATATACTGGGGATAGTGGGAACTCATTTGTCGCCGGATATAGGGATACGGATAGTAGGCACAGGCATGTTGGCATTGACCCTCTGGCTGTTGCGTTATGATGTTGCAACGCGAACGGTACGTCTTGATGCATTGCCTCGATTTGTCGCTATCTCCCTATTGGCCGGATATATTTGGCTGGGAGTGGGCGGTGTCATAGCTCTTGTGGCCGGTTACACTTCGGGGGGCTTTTTGTACGATGCTTTTTTGCACGCCGTATACCTGGGTTTTGTCTTTAGCATGATTTTTGGACACGCCCCCATTATCTTCCCCGCTGTACTCAACCTGCCTATCCATTACACACCACGGTTTTATCTCCATTTGGCGCTACTACACGTTTCCTTGAGCCTCCGAATTGGAGGTGACCTTACAGCGCTCCTCTCACTTCGAAAGTGGGGGGGGCTCATAAACGTCATCGCTATACTGATCTTCTTGGGGAACACGGTCGCCAGTATTCTGAGACAACGTCGAAGAAAACACGAAACCGGATGAGCAATTCACCCGCCATAACATGCCTTCCACCCCATTCCCCATCTCTAACTTGGAAGGATAAAGATTAGAGGTGGGGATTTAGACACGCAATTCCCCCTAAAAATTGACGCGGTGCTGAATTTTGGTTAGAGTATGGGGTGAAGTGCGGTTGCACACGTGTGCGCGAGGTGGGTAGATCATAAGCCATCTTTTGCTCAGGAGGCAACCAGCCTTTAGCATGACCCTACAACAGGCTTCATCACCCCACGTGGAGGAGCAACGAACCCTGGCGGTTCGTTATGCTCCTGTTATTTTTATGGACGAGGCAGAACCCTTTCAGCCCGAGATAGTCGGCTACACAGTATTTAGCCGGAACGGCCCCTCGCTTTCCTTCCCGCGCGAAATTCACGTGGATCCCCCAACTCAATATGTCATCGAATACGCAGTTTGGTGGGATTGGGACATCGGCCACCTCTATGAACTCGAACACATCTGGGTCTATGTCGACAAGCAGGGACGAATTACTAAACTGGAAGCTTCCTGGCACGGTCGCTACCACGAGATGCGTCACGATGGCGTAATTCCCTTGGAAGGCGGGCGCCCAGTGGTCTATGCTGAGCCAGGCAAACACGCCATGGCCCCAACCCCAGAATGGTTCACGCAACGGGCATCTGAGGTTATCCTGGCGTGCACACGACTGGCGGGCTCCGGTGGTGTGTGGGAGAATGTACTTTATGGGAAGCCGACGGTCAAATCCCCGCGCGTTGACCGCTTGGTGCGCACTTACTTGCGGCGCAAGGCATTTATGCCCACATTCCGCTTTACGCGCAAACTGGCCATCTCGGAAGACGTGTTGGTCCCCTGGCGCAAGTTAGAACGGATTATCCCCGCTCGGTTGCGGGCTTGGGTGCAGCACCTCTCGCGCTCTATCTCTGAAGAAGAACTTACGCTGCTCGCCATTGCCCATCGGGGAGCCTCAGCGGTCGCGCCTGAAAACACACTGCTTGCCATCCGAATGGCAGCCAATATGGGGGCAGATATGGTCGAGATGGACGTACGCCTCACCGCTGATGGGGTCCCCGTTGTGATCCATGATGCCAACCTTCGTCGTCTTGCTGGTCGTGGCATCAACATCGTCGATGTGACCGTTGACGAACTCCAAGAAGTAGAACTCGGTCAGGGACAGCGAGTGCCCACCCTGAACGAAGCCTTACACCTTTGTCGAGAATTAGGCATTGGTGCTTACTTAGAACTCAAAGAGGCAGGAACGCCTATTGCCTCGGCGCTACTCGTGCGTCAGATGGGTATGACCTATCACACAATTTTTAGTTCGTTCTATCCCGATCTCCTCCAGGAAGTCAAACAAGTACTCCCCCATGCCTATACGTCCATCCTCTTTCACGAAATAGATGTGGACCCCTTGCGTCTGGCAGAACAATCCAATGCCAACTACGTTCACCCGGCATGGGAGAAAGCTGCCCCACGCCCCGATTTCTTTCTCACCCGTTCATGGGTAGAACGGGTACACGCCCAGGATCTGGGTGTCATTACATGGCATGAAGAACGCCCCGCAGTGGTACGTGTGTTGCGGCATATGGGCGTCGACGGAATTTGCAGTGACCGTCCAGACGTCATCACCTTGGCCAAAAGTGGGCTACCACTTCCCAACGAAGTGCGGACGTTCTGGCAGCGGAACCGATACACTATCACTGGCCCATGATCCAACCTTCTCCGTCAAGGACGTCATCGAATCCGCTCCATATCAACCCATAGAAAAGGACCTGATTGACTGACAAAACTTGAGGGCATGGCCGAAACGTGGCATAACTTTCCTGATTGAAACCAAACCTACACAAGAAAGGAGGGGAAAGTTATGCCGACCATGCCCCTGCTGTATGATATGCTGCTGGCCTTGTTCGGTCAACAGCCTCAAGCGTGGCAAGACGTGCGCCATCTGAAGACCTTTATTTGGATGGTGGTGGGCGTGATAGAAGAGATGAAAGTGCATTTGCCGGCCTAGGCGCCCTATGTGTCTCTGGCGCTGGACACCACCTCCCTGTGGGGGGAATTCTGCTGGATCCGACTCAGCCTCTGTTATCGGGGCCGAGGGATTCCCCTGGCCTGGCGGGTGGTGCGCCATAGCAGTGTGCGTGTGAGGTTTGCCCTCTATCAGGCGGTCTTGCAGCAGGCGGCCCAGGCAATTCCGGATCATCTGGAGGTGGTCCTGTTGGCGGACCGCGGCTTTTGTGACCTGGCCTTGATGGGCAGGGCTGGCGCCAGGTGCGGCGTTTTACCCCATCCCCAGGCCATGCTGTTTATTGGCATCACGTGTACCTGGGGCAAGAGCAATTTGGGCCGGTGCATCTGGCCGTGGCCCGACCTGTGGATGGGACGGCGTACTGGTATGTGGTCAGCAATGAACCGACGGGGCCCCACACCTTGGATGAGTACGGGCTGCGGCCGCAGGTGGAGGAAAACATCCTGGATGACAAGTCCAATGGCTTCCAGGTGGAACGTTCTTACTTGCAATCGGCGGCCGCCTTGGAATGGCTGGTCCTGGTGTTGGCGGCGGCCACCCTGGTCTTGGTGTTGCACGGCGTGCAGGTGGTGGCGTCCGGCAAGCGCCGCTGGGTGGACCCCCATTGGACGCGCAGGGAGAGTTACTTGAAGATTGGCCGCAAATACTTGACGCGTGTGTTGTATCACGACGGTGAGGTGCTCCGTCGCCTTCTCTTGCCCCCAGGAGAAGACCCGGAGCCCGCACAGGCATCGAGACATCATACCAGACGAAGGCCACATGAACTCATCACCTCGTGTGAATATGTGTATTAAGACGTAGATTTGTCAGTCAATCAGGAAAAGGACATGAGGGGTGTTACTATGACAACTTCATTGGACATCCTAATGATTGGACATTTTGCGAAGGATCGCATCGTTGTGGACGGAAAAGGGGAAACAGTGCCCGGCGGGGCTGTATATTATGGAAGCGTGGCCCTTCGCCACTTGGGAGTGCGCGTTGGTGTGGTCACCCGTTTACATCCAGATGACTTCTCGCTCCTCGACGCATTACGAGAGGTGGGGGTTGAAATTTTCGCTCACCCGGCTCCAGAAACGTCAGGCATTGAGAACATATATGACTCGCGGGACATGGAACGGCGCCGTACAATTCCCTTGGGCTTTGCCGGGCCTTTTACCCCCGAAGAAATTCCAGATGTGGTAGCCCAAATCTACGCCATCGTCCCCATTATGGCTGGGGAGGTAGACATGACCTTGTTGAAGATATTGGCCAGCCGTGGCCCCATAGCCTTGGATGTGCAAGGTTTTGTCCGTGTACGCGAGGATGATGCGCTTGTGTTTCGTCCCTGGGACGAGATGGAAGAGGAACTCACGCACGTCACATACCTGAAAGTGGACAAGGTGGAGTCCGAACATCTGACAGGCAAAACCGACACCCTCGAAGCCATCAAAACCCTGGCTTCCCTCGGGCCCCAGGAAGTCGTGCTTACACAGTCAGCAGGTGTCACAGTGTACGCGGGCGGCCACGTTTACTTCTCGCCCTTCCGCCCTCGTTCGCTGGCCGGGCGAACAGGACGGGGCGATACGTGCTTCGCTACTTACTTAGGCAAACGGCTCTCTGAATCTCCCGCAGAGGCCACCCGTTGGGCCGCGGCTGTAACTACACTTAAGCAAGAAAAGCCTGGCCCCTGGGATGGAAACATGAATGCTCTACACGAAATCCTTGCTGAAACACCGGTGGAACAGCTAACATAGCATGATATCCTTCACCGTGTGTGTTCAGGGAGAACGAATGTGAATATGGCCCCCCTGGACGGGGGGCTTTCCACCCAAATGCGCCCACGATGGGCTTCCACCCACTTACGAGCAATAGCAAGCCCCAGCCCAGTACCTCCCGTCTCTCGGGAGCGCGAACGATCTGCACGCCAAAACCGCTCAAAGACATGAGGAATGTCCTCTGGACGAATACCAGGACCACTATCCTCAACTTGACAATATACCTGGCCCCCTTGCTTCCACCCACGCACCTTCACAGTGCCTCCCTTGGGCGTATAACGCACTGCATTGCTCAGCAAGTTCAGCAAGACCTGTTCCAATCGTTGGGCATCCCCCTGAACCCATAGAGGGGTATCGCGTAACTCGTATTCAATGTCTACTCCTTTGTTCTCCGCACTCGACTGCATCCCCTTCACTGCACGAAGAATTATCTCGGCCAAATCCACAGGTTCCCAGGACATCTGGAGCTCCCCCGCCTCGGCGAGGGCGAGCTCGCGCAAGTCGTTGACCAGGCGCCGTAACAAAAGCGTCTGTTGATAGATGGGTTCAATATTGTCTGGAGTAGGAGGAAACACTCCATCTATGAGGGCTTCCGTCTGGGCCTGAATCACACTTAAAGGAGTGCGAAGTTCGTGGGCAATGTCGTTCATCAGTTGGCGGCGCAACTGGTGCTGCCGCTCGAGAGAGACAGCCATGCGATTAAAAGCCAGGCTAACGCGAGCAAGATCGTCCTCACCCTGGACCGGAACACGCACAGAGAGGTTCCCTCGGGCTACCTCATAGGCTGCCTTTGCCAACCGGCTAAGCGGTGCTGTAATCTGGCGGGCAATGAATGCAGCCATCACAAGGGATACAAGGCCCATGCCAAGGGCTACGAGCAACACGGCTCGGGTTACCGAGTGTAGAAAGAGCGTTTCCGGCGTATTGCTTGTACCTAAGGGGGCAACAAGAACAAAGCCAACCGTCTGCCCGTTGACGTTAATCGGTGTAGCCTGGTCATACCCACTGTGAGGTAAGGATTGCCCCATCAACTCACCACTGGTATCCAATCGCACAATCCCATTCTTGTCGGCCACAATAACCCGCAGTCCCATCCCTGTCCACATGTCCTCTCCTCGCATCATGGGCATTTGCCCCATCATCTCCCTATCCATGCCCATGTGGTTCATGGAAGGTGATGAATGCTGCATCATCATGGGCATGCCTCCTGCTCCTATCACCAATGCGTCCACTCCATCCCAAGAACCATTGGAGGCGTAATAGGTCGCGAGTTGAGGGGCAAGCCATTGGGCCCAGCGCGCGCTATCACGAGTGACATAAATTTCGAACTCTCGCGAGGTAATAAGGCTAATAAGGACCACAACTCCCAATGCACCTACCACAACCACGAAGGCAAACGCGGCCGTCAATTTTACCCACAACGACGCTCCCCAAATCCTTCGTAACATTATAGCCTCCTAATAATTCACCCCCTCCAACCCACCTTCAAATTTCTCCGTTCACCCTTCCTTGAACTTATATCCCACACCGTATACAGTCTGAATATATCGAGGAGAGCGAGGGTCATCGCCCAGCTTTCGCCGCAAATTCTTGATATGGACGTCAACGCTGCGTTCGTAGCCCTCAAACGCGATACCTTGCACACGATCTAAGATTTCGGATCGTGAAAAGGGGCGTCCAGGGTGACTCATGAGGAGATACAGAATATCGTATTCCGTAGGAGTGAGGTCGACGATCTGCTCCCCAATGCGCACCTCGTGCCGAACCGGATCCAGAACCAAGTCTCCTGAGCGCAAAAGGGTGGTAGGTTGTGCCTTTCCTTCCCGTAAAGGCTTCAACCGACGAAGCATGGCACGCACTCGCGCCACAAGTTCGCGCGGGCTGAAGGGTTTGGTCACGTAATCATCCGCGCCTAATTCCAAACCCAGTACCCGATCAGTTTCCTCTACCCGTGCTGTCAACATAATAATGGGCACTTCAGCGACAGTGGGATCCGAATCCTGACGCAGCGCGCGACACACATCCAATCCATCCATCTCGGGGAGCATCAAATCCAAAATGATCAGATCTGGCTTTTCTTGCCGTGCCATAAAATATCCTGTGCGTCCGTCGTAAGCCACGATTACGTCAAATCCCGCCTGCTCCAGATACCCTCGCAGGGCCCTTACAAGTTGCTTTTCATCCTCAATGACCAGGATTTTATGTGTCATTCCTCTTCCCCCGAACCATTCACTCTAATTTACGCACCTTGAAAATTTTTCGCTCCCTCCACGCGAAGTTTGCGCAGTCTGGGCAATCCCCTATGCCCAAACTGCGCAAACTTCGTCATTCAGCAGAAGTATAGCCTTAGCGCATCATTTACGTCAACGGTGTTCCATCATACGGGCAGATATTCCAATCAGCAGCCATTGGACGCCCACATGTAGGACAAGTACGTTGTCCATTTGAAGGGGTACGATCTGGCAAAGTTCCGTAATTGTTGCCTCGTCCCTGAGGCTTAGTCACTTGGCGTACAGCCCAGACAAGGCCAATGACAAACAGGAATAGCACCCCCAGGGTGAAGAGGAACCCCAGAAACCACCCGAACATGCCTAAACCACCCCATCCACCCATCCAACCACCCCATCCACAGCACATAGTCCACCTCCTTAAAGATGCTTCGTGTTGATGTATATGTAACGAGAGGGCGATCCCCCTACTCATCCGCTCACAATCTGCCAATCCGTGTAGACACCACCTGTTCAACTCCGTTGCCATTTCCATTTTAAAGTGCAAATATGAAGGGGGTCTGTGGGAAATGTGAAGATTATATGAAGGGACCCGGTGAGCCTTCCCATAAGTATTCCATTCCGAATACTCACAAATTCTTCATAGTTCCCACAAATTCTACTCACAGTCCTGTGATAGGCTGGGAGGGCAGGAAACGAAAGCGTGTATCCATGGTCAAAAATCACAGGAGGTGCTATCATGATGATGGGATTTGGTATGTTCGGCTGGTTGTTCGGACTTTTGTTCATGTTCGTCTTTCTGGCTCTGGGTGTTGTAGTCGTCTTGTGGTTGGTGCGGACGATTGCCCCTAATGCAATAGGAAGCCCGGCCTCAGGAGGGCATGTAAACTTGAGTAACCCTGGGCGTACATGCCCAACGTGTGGGCGGCCTGTACAAGCAAATTGGACAGTTTGCCCCTACGATGGAACAGCATTGGAAGGGTGACTCCATGAAATCTGGAAATGTCACACGCACTATTCGCGTTCTCTTAGCAGACGATCATGCAGTGGTGCGAAAAGGCATTCGAGAGTTCTTGGAGGAAGCGTCGGACATTGTGGTGGTGGCGGAGGCAGCAGACGGAGAAGAAGCCAAACACCTCATCCGCCGCCACCTGCCCGACGTTGCCATTCTGGACGTGCGCATGCCTAAGGCTACGGGCATCGACGTTACCCGTTGGATACGCAATACTTTCTCCAGCATTGGCGTCCTCATCCTTTCGGCCTACGATGATGATCCCTTTGTGATGGCTGCCCTACGCGCGGGGGCCAATGGATATGTGCTCAAAACAGCGGAGGCCGACGAAATCATTGCCGCGGTACGAGCAGTGCACCGCGGGCAATCTGCCCTGGATACCACCATTGCCCAAAAACTGCTCACCCACTTGACTAATGAGCGGACCAGTATGCCCATTGAGGATTTGACCCCGCGTGAGCGTGAAGTACTTACCCTGGCCGCAAAAGGGCTAACGAATCGCGCCATTGGTCAAAATCTTGGCATTAGCGACCGCACCGTTCAAGGGCACTTAGCGAATATCTACGCAAAACTTCAGGTAGGAAGTCGCACAGAAGCGGTCACTAAAGCCCTCCAGTTGGGACTCATCACCTTGTTGGAGGAGGAAGGGTGAAGGATAAGCGGTTGAGCCTGCGCGGACTCCGCGTCCAGATCCTCCTCTGGGTCACCTTACCCTTCATCCTCCTTCTGATCGCCTTCTCCCTCACGGGAATTCGTAGTCACCAGCAATCGATGCGCACCTTAGTGGCCGAACGGGACTTAGGACTGGCCCGCGCCCTGGCCCACGATGTCGCCAACCTTCTCGATCGCTACCGTATTCCTCTTGCTTTCCTGGCCCAGATACTCGCCGAACAACCTAATGGTGTCTCTCGTCGCCTCGATGCAGCACGCCAGCAGATAGCCGCGGATGTAGACTTGGTTGTCGTGGACAGTGAAGGACAAGTAAGTGCCTCAACAGGCCCCACAGCATGGGTCGCGCGTCGCGCTTCACACTTAAACGAGAACGTTTCTGTCGGCGTTTTGCACGATGAACGGAAATCTTACATTGTTTGGCAATTCCCGTTACAGGAAGGCGGTGTTCTATTTGCTCGTCTACCATTGGATGCCCTGAACCTTGCCGAGGTATTGCAAGCAGGCTATTCGAATCAAGTCGGACACGCATTGCTTGTCGACTCCATGGGCCATGTGCTGGCTCTAAGTGGGCGTCCTTTGACCGCCGATGAACGTGCCGCTCTTCCCCAAGAAATCAGAACCCAGCAGAGCGGTGTTGTGTTCATCCCCACCCCTGCGGGAGAATTGGTCATCGCCCACGCGCCCGTACCAAACACGGAATGGCACGTTCTGGTGCGTGAACCCTGGGAAACCTTGGCTGCCCCCCTACTGCACTTTGACCGTGTCATGCCTTTCGTGCTTCTATCAGCCACCGTGATCTCCCTGCTGGCCCTCTTCTTCGGGCTGCGCTATGTGGTTGCCCCCCTGCAACGGCTGCGCGAGCAGGCAGAACGCATCGGCATGGGCGATTTTCGAGCAGCCCGATTACCAGTGGGAGGTGTACAGGAGATCGAGGATCTACGCCAGACTCTGGATCGTATGGCTCAACAGGTAGCGGATTACCAAGCAGCCTTGCAGATCTATTTGAAAATGCTTACGCGCGTGCAAGAGGAAGAACGTTCTCGCTTAGCGCGCGAACTCCACGACGGCACGGTTCAAACGCTCATCGCGCTGGGACAACGACTGCAAATGGTTCAACGGGAACTGAGGCGAGCCCCTGAGCAGGCCACAGAGCGCTTGACCACCCTCCGCTCGATGGTAAGCGAGGCCATTGAGGATGTGCGGCGCTTTACCCGCGCGCTGCGCCCTCTCTATCTGGAGGAACTGGGCTTAATTCCCGCGTTGGAGATGTTAACACGCGAGGCAGGGGCAGCCTTCCAGGTTCATGGCCAGCCCATCCGCCTGTCCGACGAAATCGAACTGGCTTTATTCCGCATTGCTCAAGAAGCGTTAAGCAATGCCCAACGTCACGCCCAGGCCAGCCACATAGCTGTGTGGCTTTCCTTCGATAACGGTCAGGTGCGCCTCGTTGTCCAAGACGATGGACGTGGATTTCATCCTCCTGAACGTCTGGTAGACCTGGTACAGCGCGGTCATTTAGGGCTAATGAGCATGCAAGAACGGGCCCAGGGAATTGGGGGACGTCTCCTTATTCGCTCCCACCCAGGCCATGGCACGCGCGTAGAAGTCATCGCACCATTACAGTAGCATTTTTACGCCGCCCCCGCCAAATAGCCTATGCATTGCCCCCGTCAAATAGCCCTTGTGCTTTTTCAATGTCGTGCTACAGTAAAAACGAAATGACTGTAGACGATAGGCAATGTGGGTGCCGTCGGCCTATCGTCTATCGTCTATTTAAGCGAGGGGACCTATGGCACGACCTAAACCACGACGATTCACCCAATCAGCACGCCAAGACAATTCCGTCAACAGGGATTGGATGCCTCTTTCAGCACTGGCGGGTATCATGGCGGGTTTTCTTCTGGCCTACTTGATTGCGGAAATGGCTTTGTATTTACGCCCCCACCCTCTGCATTGGTTGGTGGCGGCAATAGGAGGAGGCATTGGGTATGCAGGCGGCCTCGCCTGGGACTTCTGGTATTCCGGTTAAGATCAAAGGGCAAAAGGACGCGCGAACAGCCCTGCCCTTAGAAGTACAGATACACGTCCACGTTCCGTGTGATGCAGTGGCAGACCGCCTGGTTGAAGTATTCGAGGCCCACGGGTTACGGATTTACCCCAGTTTCGATCTCAAGGTGGCCTTAGAACAACTTCCTCAATGCGGCTGCCCATACCACGGCCAGGACTCATGTACCTGCCAATACGTAGTGTGGCTGGTATATGGCTCTAACGCGGAACCTGTCCTCGTCGTGCTGCACGGGCGGGATGGCGAAACATGGATTACGCTCTCCGCGAACGATATTCAGAAATCACAAGTGTACCGAATTCTCAACACCGCAATGGGCGATGGGCAATGGATAAAAACCTAACCCTACATCTATAGTCCATTCTGAGGTGAGTGAACATGGCTAAGTCACGAAAAAACAAACGACGCAAGCGCTCAAACCGCCGTCGAGGGCGGGAATCATCCCCGCTACTGGCGTGGCTTGTTCTGGCAGGGGGCTCCCTTGTCACGATTGTACTTATAGTCCTCGCTGTGCGCTACGCGAGCGGCGCCAGTGCAAGTACTTATTATCCTCCCACTGATATAGTTGGACATACAGAGACGTCTCCACCTTCTCACATTCTCGACCGTCCTATGCCCTTATCCACCTTCAAACATATGTTGGAACACTCCGACGGCAATGGCCCCCCCGGCGTCATCATCAACTACAACTGCGAGGACTATGAATGTGAGCCTGACTTGATCGACCGGCTGCGCGCCATTGCCGAGGATTATCCCGATTTCGTTTACCTGGCTCCCTTCCCCGACATGACGACGAAGATCGCGGTCACGCGGCGGGGACGCCAGATCGTGCTCGACGAGTTTGACGAACAGCGCATTCGCGACTTTATCGAAAGAGGGTAGTCGCAAGCAAGACATCCAGGTCGCTCTTCTCAGAGTTCCAAGGTCTTGGAGACCTCGGAACTCTGGAGGGCTGAACTCTAGACTGAAGAATCCCACAACGGAGGCGAAAGGTGCGTTTTGCCGATGTGGTGGTTGCTATTTTGGCGCTGGCTTTGGTGTTGAGCGGATGTGCCGCGGTGCAAGATCTAATGCCAGAGGCGCTGGGGCTGGGATTAAGCCCCTTCCCAACCCCGACTCCTGTTCTCACCGCGGCGCAAGCAGCCAGTGCCACCGCTATTGCCCAAAGCGCCTACAAGATGGCCCCCGACTTCACCCTGCCTACCCTGGACGGGGACGAAATCACCCTTTCGGATCTGCGCGGACGGCCCGTGCTGATCAACTTCTGGGCCACGTGGTGTCCGCCCTGTCGCTTCGAGATGCCCGCGATGCAGCGGGTGTATGAGCAGTACAAGGATCAGGGATTCGTTATCCTGGCGGTGAACTATCGCGAAAGCGCGGACCAGGTGAAGCCCTTTGTGGAAGAACTGGGGCTGACCTTCCCCGTGTTGCTGGACGAGACGGGCAATGTGGCTACCCAATATCGGGTCATTGGACTGCCCTCCTCGTACTTTGTGGATAAGGAGGGGCGTGTCCAAACCGTTCAGGTCGGGGCCATGACCGAGGCGTTCATGGAGGAACAGGTGCAGAGGTTGTTGGAACCATGACCACGACACAGGCAAGGGTGGTGGCGGCATCGGACAGTATGACCCGCTGGGTGGCGGCCCACTGGCTGTCCCTGGTCAACCTGGCCTGGGGGGTGCTGGTGGCTGTGCCCTGGCTGGCTCCCGTGGCCATGCGCGCGGGCTGGACGCGGCTGGCAGACGCCATCTACTTCGTGTATGGCTTCCTCTGCCACCAATACGCCAACCGTTCCTTCTTCCTTTTCGGCCCCAAGGTAATGTACGCGTACACGGAACTACTTCCCTACGCGACAGATGCAGATACATGGTGGGGGTTACGCGCGTTCCGCGGCACCCCTGAACTGGGCTACAAGATCGCCTGGTCGGACCGCATGGTGTGGATGTACGGCAGCATCTTTGTGGCGGGTCTCCTCTTCGCCCTGGTGCGCAGGAAAGCGCGGCCCCTCTCCTGGCCCTTGCTCGTTTTGCTCCTCACTCCCCTGGCCCTGGATGGCGGCACCCATGTGATCAGCGACCTGTTCGGGGTGGGGCAGGGCTTTCGGTACACGAACGGGTGGCTGGCCGCGCTGATGGGGAACGCGTTGCCCACCCAATTCTACGTGGGGAACGCGCCAGGCTCCTTCAACTTTCTCATGCGCTTGGTGACGGGTGTACTTTCGGGCTTTGCCATTGTGTGGTTTGTGTATCCCCGATTGCAGCGGGCTTTTGATCTTGTGCTTCCCACCCGCGAGGAGGTGTAACCATGTGGTGTCATCTGCTGTTGACCGCGCCCCTGTGGGCGTTGGTGGTCTTTTTCGTGTTGCCGTGGCCCATCGCGCTCCCCCTGTACCTAATTATCGCGGGCGGATCCCTGCTTCTCTACCGGTACATCTGGCAAGCCATGATGCAGCCGCCATACACAGGGCCCGAGGCGCTGGTCGGACGGGAGTGCGTGGCCGTGGAGAGCATCCGCTATCGTGGGTTGGTGCGCTGCGGCTCCGAGTTGTGGACGGCCCTGGTACGCCAGCCGCTGCAACGGGGGGAGCGGGCGCGCGTGGTACGGGTGCGCGGGGCCACGCTGGAAGTGGAACGTGTGAACACGGGGAGGTAAAGCATGGATCGTCAAAGGGATGGCCATGCCGATGGGGTTTGGACACGATGAAGAAGAGGAAGGCATCGGTGAAGGAGGGATGGGCGGTATGGGGAAGCAGGAGCAGAGCCCAATGGGTGAGATGGGCATGGAAGGTATGGAAGGAGAGATGGATCTGGGCGCGCACAGTGAGGGCATGGTCATGGAGGAGGCTGGACACGGTGGCGCGATGGTCATGTTGGATCCAGGGAGTGAGGTGGTCATCACCATGCCCATTCCCGAGGACAAGGTGGGGACGTGGATCTTTGGCTGTTTCCAGGAAGAAGGGTTGCACTACGACAGTGGAATGCGCGGAATCCTGATCGTGGAGCCATAGGGAAAGGGTTCGGCGCTCTGGATTCTTGGGAAGCGACAGGGGATGGGCAACGTGAGGAGGCCCATCCCCTGTTGGTATTAACGGGCAAACACGGCCTCCGCAATCATGCCGGGCTTCAAGGCCAGGTCCTCGTTGGGTAGCGCTCTCCTCATCGCCTGTATGTACACCGCAGTGCCTCTAATTACATGGAGTAGGCCATTCAGCGCGCCTTAGTGCGCGCTGAATGGCGGTTGCTATCACCAGGTTCTCCCTTCATAATGGAAGGGCGCAACAAAAGCATTTTCAGCACATCTTCTAAAGGAGGTATGATTCGATGAAAGGTCGTTACTTTGCCCTGGTACTCACTTTTGCCATACTCATAGGAGTACTTGCTGCCTGTGCGGGCCAAGGGAATCCACAAGATACCTCGAAGCAGGAATTCCGCAAGAACGCGGACGGGTTTGTCGACATCACCGTTGACCAGTTGGACGAGATGTTGAAGAACAAGGATTTCCTGCTGGTCAATGTGCACATTCCCTATGAGGGGGAGATCCCCAACACCGACCTCTTCATCCCCTTCAACGCCATCGCGGATAATCTGGACAAGTTGCCCGACAAGAACGCGCGCATCGTCCTCTACTGCCGCAGCGGTTCTATGAGCACCATTGCGGCCAAGGCGCTGGTCGCCCAGGGGTACACGAACGTGTACGAATTGGACGGCGGTTTCAATGCCTGGAAGGCCAGCGGGCGTCCATTCCTGGTACAACAGTAAGTGCAAACTGCAAAGTGAAAAGTGAAAATGAGGAACCCCGTTGCCCTCCATTTTTCACTTTTCACTCTTCACTTTTCAATTACTCAAGGAGGTTGTTATGGAATACACAGAGTACGGCATTCGGACGAAGGTAAGCCTGCCCTACGAAGAGGCTGTGGAACGCATCACCGCGGCCCTGAAAGAACAGGGGTTTGGTATTTTGACCACCATTGACGTGAAGGAGACCCTAAAGAAGAAACTGGACGTGGACTTTCGCAAGTACATCATCCTGGGCGCGTGCAATCCCCCATTGGCCCACCGCGCGCTGACCACAGAGCAAGAAATCGGCCTCCTGCTCCCTTGCAATGTTATCGTGTACGAGGAAGACGGGGGCAGCGTCATCGCCGCGGCCGATCCTATTGCCATGATGAGCATCGTTCAAAACGAGGAATTGAACGCGGTGGCGCGTGAGGCTCGCGAACGCCTCGAGCGCGCGCTCAACGCAGTATGAGGACGATGGACGATAGACGATAGACGATAGACCATCGTCCATCGTCCATCGTCTATCGTCTATCGTCAAAAAGGAGTCTACCATGCAGGCGAAACACACACATGACCCCGAACACGGGGGACATGCCGAACACGCGGGCCACGAGCACGGACCCGCAGGTCACAAGGAACACGACCACAGCGAACACGCATCTCACACCACACACGCAGAACACCAAGCACATCAAGAACATGTAGACCACGCGGCCCACGCCGAACACACGGGACATGAAGGCCACGCAGGCCATGAAGGGCATGGCGAACACGAGGGGCATGGCGAGCATGGTGACCATCACAGCCACCACGCGCACATGGTGGCCGACTTCCGACGTCGCTTTTTCGTTGCCCTCATCCTGACCATCCCCATTATCCTCACCGCGCCGCTGGTGCAGCGCGTCTTTGGGTTCACCTTCTCGCTTCCTGGCGATCCCTGGACACGGTGGGTGCTCTCTTCCATCGTGTTCTTCTACGGCGGTTGGCCCTTCCTCAAGGGCTTTGTGGATGAGATGCGCCAGCGCCAGCCAGGCATGATGACCCTTATCGCCCTGGCCATTACCGTGGCCTACGTCTATTCCACCGCGGTCGTCTTCGGCCTGGAAGGAAAGGTTTTCTTCTGGGAACTGGCCAGCCTGATTGTGGTCATGCTCCTCGGGCACTGGATTGAGATGCGCTCGGTGCTGGGCGCATCGCGCGCGCTGGAGGAACTGGTCAAACTCCTCCCCGCGGAGGCCCACCTCCTCCTCCCCGACGGCACCGAGAAGGACGTGCCCGTGAGCGAACTCAAGCCTGGCGACCGCGTGCGCGTGCGCCCTGGCGAGCAAATCCCCGTGGACGGCATCGTGGTCGAAGGCGCGTCCAGCGTCAACGAGGCCATGCTCACGGGCGAATCCAAGCCTGTTGCCAAGGGCGTGGGCGACCAGGTTATCGGCGGCGCGCTCAACGGCGAAGGCTCACTGGTCATTGAAGTGCAGCGCACGGGCGAGGACACCTACCTGGCCCAGGTCATCGACCTAGTACGCCAGGCCCAGGAGACACGCTCGCGCACGCAGGATCTGGCTAACCGCGCCGCGCTCTGGCTGACCATTATCGCGCTCACCGTGGGCGCGGGCACATTCGTCATCTGGCTGGCGTTGGGTAAGGAACTGGCCTTCGCGCTGGAGCGCACGGTGACCGTGATGGTCATTGCCTGTCCCCACGCGCTGGGGTTAGCCGTGCCCCTGGTGGTTGCCGTCTCCACCTCCCTCTCCGCGCAGAACGGGTTGCTCATTCGCGACCGCAGCGCGTTCGAGCGGGGCAAGGACGTGAACGCGGTCATCTTCGACAAGACGGGCACCCTCACCGAAGGGCGCTTTGGCGTCACCGACATCATTCCCCTCGACGGGCGTGATGAAGAGGACATCCTGCGCCTGGCCGCTTCCCTGGAGTGGGCCTCCGAACATCCCATTGCGCGCGGCATCGTGGAAAGCGCGCAGACACGGGGAATGCGGCCGCTGCCTGTGGCCGACTTCCGCGCCATTCCAGGCAAGGGGGTGGAGGGCCGCGTCAATGGCCGCACAGTGCGGGTGGTGAGTCCTGGCTACCTGGCCGAGGCAGGCATTCAGGTGGACGACCCGCGCGTGGCCCAGGCCGCGGCCCAGGGCAAGACCGTGGTCTTCCTCCTGGAAGAGGGAACCGTCATCGGCGCCATCGGCCTGGCCGACATCATCCGTCCCGAGTCGGTCGAGGCGGTGAAGCGGCTCAAGGCCATGGGCGTGCAGGTGATGATGCTCACGGGCGACAGCAAACAGGTGGCCGCGTGGGTGGCTCAGGAAATCGGGCTGGATGAGTTCTTCGCCGAGGTGCTGCCACACGAGAAGGCGGCCAAGGTGAAGGAGGTACAATCACGCGGCATGATCGTGGCGATGGTGGGCGATGGGGTGAACGACGCGCCCGCGCTGGTGCAGGTGGACGTGGGCATTGCCATTGGCGCGGGCACGGATGTGGCCGTGGAAGCCGCGGACATCGTGCTGGTGCGCAACGACCCGCGCGACGTGGTGGCTATCATCCGCCTGGCCAGGGCCACCTACCGCAAGATGCAGGAGAACCTGCTCTGGGCCACGGGCTACAACGCGCTGGCCATTCCTCTGGCCGCGGGCATCCTGTACCCCATCGGGATCCTGCTCTCCCCCGCGTTCGGCGCCCTGCTCATGTCCCTTTCCACCGTGATTGTGGCCGTAAACGCCCAACGCCTGTGGAACTTCAAGCGCCAAGCCGCATAGAGGGTTGAATAGGTTGGCCCATAGGAATCAACGTAGGGGCGCACGGCTGTGCGCCCTATTGCTGACAAAGAAGAGGTGAACAGATGAACCATATCAAATACGCCAAGTACGGAGTCTTGTTTCTTGTTCTGGCAGTGGCGCTTGCCGCGTGTGCGCGCGCCACGCCAACACCAACCCCTGTGCCTCCCACACCTACCCCCGAAATGATGAAGACGACTCCCGCGGAAGAAGGAGGCCAAGAAAGCATGAAGCCTCCGAAAGAGACACCTACGCCGCCCATGATGGATAAAGGCGAACAAGAAAGCATGGAGATGCCCAAGGAGACCCCCACCCCCGCGATGATGGAAGAAGAGGGAATGGAGGAAAGTAAAGGCCCCGATATGGGCCCCACAGAAGAAAAGCACGAGGAAGGGATAGGGGAAGAAATGGGGGAAATGGTCCTGAGTGGGGCGGCCGCGGAGGGATACGAAATCTATCGCCAGGTCGGGTGCGCGGCCTGTCACGGTGAGCAAGGGGAAGGCGGCATTGGCCCCGCGCTTGCAGGCCACACTCCCGAACAAGTGCGCAAACAGGTGCGCAATCCCGTTGGCGACATGCCCGCCTTCTCTCAGGAACAGTTGAGCGACGAGGATTTGGAGAAGATCGTCGCGTTCGTGGAGAGCCTGGGCAGCGCCGAAGTGCATGGTCATCCCCAGGAGGACTTAACGCCAATCCACGTGCACCACCTGATGACATTGCTCGCCCTCCAAAACGAAAACATCCCCGACGCCATTCACCACCTGGAGCACGCCATTGCCCTGGCTGAGGACGAGACCCAAAAGCAGGAGTTGAAAGGGCTCGTAGACCTACTCAAAGAGGGTGAAGTCCACGACGTTGAACATGACCTGCAGAACATCCTTGGGAACATGCAGCCCGAGGTAGGAGCGACGCTGGTGCGCCTGGAGGCGCAACTGGCGTTGGAGATGCTGGGCCAGGAAAACATTGAAGAGGCCCGTCATGCGGTGGAGCACATCGTGAGCATGACCACGGGCGAGGAACAAAAAGCCGCTCGTGAAATTCTGGAACTTCTGGCCGAGAACAACGTCGAAGGCGCGGAAGTCCACCTGCGCGAACTCCTGGGCGAGGGCGGCCAACACACCGATTGACCTTTCCCATGTGGGAGCGCGATGGTAGTCGCGCTCCCACACGCACGATGGGGGTGAGGTGAACGCGCCTCTTCACACCCGTTGAGGTATATTCATGCCCAAAGCATTGGCCCTGAATTCAGGTCATGTTCCTTCCCCAGGCGCGGCACCGAGGAGAACGAAATATGACCCAAGAGAGCCTGGCACGGCACGCGCGTTCCTGGTACGGGTTGCCCGTGGAAATCGTCATCGAGGGCGACTACTGGCACTGGGTGAAGGCAGGCCCCGTGCCCCTGCCCCATCCGCCCGTGGTGAACCTGATCGTTCGCCACGGGTTGCCGCGCGACGCGCGGCTGCGTCTCAGTTATGCCCACGAAATGGGCCACATCCAAACGCTCCCCCTGGCGTTGATGCACCTTGCATGGGTGTGGCAACATAGGCCACGAGGCCAAGGGGTTTCCCTTTGGCGGCGTCTCGCATGGCTGGCAGGGCTTGCCGTCGTCCACCAGAGCGCGTGGGAACTGGCCGCGGAAACCTATGTCCTGGCGCAAAATCCAGCCGAGTACACGCGCTCCTACCAAGAGGCTCGCGGAAACCCTGCCCCGTGGTTCTGGGCGCTCATGGCGCTGCTGGCCCTTGTGGGCACATTCGCCCTGAGGCGAACACAACATACCACGGAGGAATGAGGGAGAAATCCAGTGAACACACTGCGCTCCTTCTGGCACGCGTTCATTCGTCTGATGGAACACCCACTGCTGGGACTTGCGATGATTGTGGGGAACACCTTTGGGGGTCTGGTGGGGTATCCCTTCTGGTATGGCTGGCAATTGGCTTCCTCGCCCCTGTATTACTGGCCCTTTATTCCCGACAGCCCGACCAGCGCGCTGCTCTTCGTGCCTGCGTACCTGCTCATCCGCAGGCGGAAGCCGGGCTGGCCGTTTCTCAACGCGCTGGCAGGGTTTGCCAATATCAAGTACGGCATATGGACGGTGGTGTACTGGTTTCTCTTCTGGCGGCAGGGGGGTGATCCTGGCTGGATGGGGTGGTTGCTCACTTTTACCCACGCGGTAATGGCCTTGGAAGGGGCTTATCTGCTAAACTATGCTCCACTGGGTGGGCTGGGCACTGCGGTCATCATCGGGTGGTTCGTTCTTCAGGATTGGGCTGACTATGGCCCGTGGAACCTGCACCCAGGCCTGCCCGACATGAGCCTGGTGCCTGCCATGCGCGTGGAAGCCATCGTTTCCACGTTGTTGCTCTCTTTGTTGCTTATTGTGCTTTACGTAAGGAGGAAGAAAGAGTTGGGGGAGGATAAGGAAAGGGGGTAACGTCAACATCGGGTAGCCTGCCGTCGAACGGAATTGCGCGGTGACCGGGCGTGGATGAGTTTGACCAACTCACCGCTCAGGTTACGCACGGAGACGATTTCGAGGCCCGCCCGCTTTACATTTTCCACGGTGCGACGGTTAATGTTGGCGCCCATCACACGCACGACAAAAGGATTGAGGATGTCCATCAGTGTCCCGATGATAGGCTTGTCGATGCGTACGTGTTCCAGCAGCCAAATGTCCCCACCGGGTTTGACCACGCGCCACAATTCGCGCAACCCAAGCACAGGATCGGGCACAGAGCAGAAGACAAAGGTAGCGACGGCGGAATCAAAGGAATCGTTGGGAAACGTGAGGTATTGAACATCCATCTGGTAGAGTTGAACGTTCAGCCCCAAATTTTGAGCCCGTTCCTTTGCCCGCACTAACATGCGTTCACTCAAGTCAATAGCTATCACTTCAGCACCAGGCGGGTAATAGGGCATGTTCTTCCCTGTGCCGACTCCCACCTCCAGGATGCGCCCGGGCGTCACCTGCGACCAGAGCAGCTGCCGCCAAACGCGAAAACGGCGATGTTCCATAAGGGCTTCCATCAAATCGTAAAGAGGAGCAATACGGTTGTAACGCTTACGAGTCGTTTCCGCTAGTGTCGTCAGATTCATGACACCGCCTCCTTAAAGCGACATTGGCCATGGACAATAGACGGTAGGCGATGGTTGTAGACCATCGCCCACCGTCTATCCCCCGCCATTTCTTTAATGATCGTCGCCGCCCACCATACCCAGATATTTCCCGTGCCAGGTGTGCGGCCATACGCTGCCCGTATACCCGTTCACGCTCAGCATTCCTACGACTTCGCCATCTTGTAGAATATGAATGGTGTAGTAGCCGTAGAAAGCGTCGGCTTCGTCGGCTGCTTCCAGCCCGTCACGGTAATCGTTCAGGTACTCCTGGGCAATCTCCACGGCCTGCTCAGGTGTGATAGTCATCTCGCCCGTGGGAGTGTTCCAGTATCCCCCCATCATGCCGCCGCCCATCATGCCGCCCCAGCCGGAGCCGCTCATGTGGCCGTACTTGGTGTTCCACATCATGTTTGGCCCAGGCTCGGGATGAGTTGCCCCCGTATAACGATCAATCAGGAATTCGAAGGCAAAACGTCCCGTACTTTTCTCACGAGCCTGGACATAGAACTGATTGTCAAACTCCATGATTTCGGCAACTTCAAGATCATCCCCGTAGGTCGCTACATAATCCTCAGCGATCTGGTGTACTTCGTCTTCCGAGATCGGCGTTCCGTTGTTGAACCACCCCCAATTTCCCATCATACTGCCGCCAAACCACCCATTGCCCATCATGTTACTCCAGCCACCCATCATGCCACCCATCATGCCACCCCAACCATTCATCATGCTGTGCCAGGCATTCCGCATGTACCGCCAGACACCTCCAATGTCAGGGTAACTCTCCATTTTATCTTCTTGAGGACTACCGTTCGCTATTCCGGGCTGTTCGCCCATCATAGGTCCCCAGATCTCCGCCGTGGCATTAATCTGGTCCCCGGGACCGCTATGTGCCAAGATAACACTCGTTCCGCTCAAAATCAGAAAACCAACAACTAACATCGCAATTCCTGCTGTGATTATCATGTAGCGCTTCATTGCTCCATACCTCCCCATGTATTGTGTTTTTTTATCGGAGGTTGTTGTCTCCCTCCATTCCGACTTCATCATAATAGGTGAGTGTAAACACATCATGTGAGAGATATGAAGGGATCATGAAGGTTCTAATGAGAGAATAGGGCAATTGCGTACATGGAACGGCTAAACGTGCCCTTCCGCAAACACGAGGGCATCTTTCCAAAAGATAAGGGGGACAAGAGGGGCGTAAAGAGGGGAGGGCTATACAAGTCGTCGACTCGATGTACATGGGGGCGACCTCCTGGCCGCCCCCTTTATTCCATGTCTCTTCATCTCTATATCCCTATGCCGCTACTTCGGCAGGGCGTGATCCTACCTCAGAGAGAGGTGACTCCACCTCTCGCATATAGGAGGGGCGAATGTCCACCTTGCGCAGGCGGTTGGCATTGGTCACCACCGTGATGGAACTGGTCGCCATCGCGATCTCCGCCAGCACCGGGTGCATCCAGCCGATAATGGCCAGCGGAATCATGGCCACGTTGTAAAAGAAGGCCCAGAACAGGTTCTGCTTGATCTTGCGGAAGGTGGCCCGACTCAGGTTGATGGCCTCTACCACGCCGCTCAGGTGGCCGCGCACCAGGGTCACGTCGCTGGCCTCGATGGCGATGTCTGTACCCGTGCCGATGGCGATGCCCACGTTGGCCTGGGTGAGCGCGGGCGCGTCGTTGATGCCGTCACCCACAAAGGCCACCAAGCCGAACCGCTCTTGCAACTTCTTCACCTCGGCCACCTTGCCGTCAGGCAAGACTTCGGCCAGCACGTGGTCAATGCCCACCTTGCGGGCGATGGCCTCCGCAGTGCGGCGGTTGTCGCCCGTGATCATGGCCGTTTGCAGGCCCATGCGGTGCAGTTCCTGAATGGCGAGGACCGAGTCCTCCTTCAGGGTATCAGCCACCGCGATGACGCCCGCCAATTGACCGTCAATGGCAACCAGCATGGCGGTCTTCGCGTCCTCTTCCAGCCTGCGCATGGCCGCCTCCACAGGAGCGGGGTCAATGCCGTGCTCCTCCATCAGTCGCCGTGACCCCACGATCACCATTACTCCGTGCACTTTGGCGATCACACCCTTGCCACGAATGGCCTGGAAGTCCTGCGGTTCCTCCAGGGTGATGCCTTCTTCCTGGGCGCGCTCCACAATCGCCCGCCCCAGGGGATGCTCACTTCCCTTCTCCACTGACGCGGCCATGTGCAGCACTTCCGCGCGGGTGAACCCGTTCACGGAAACCACATCCGTAACCTCGGGCTTGCCCTTGGTGATGGTGCCCGTCTTGTCGAAGATGATCACCTTCACGTCCTTGAGCGTCTGGATCGCCTCACCGCTGCGGATGAGAATGCCGTGCTCCGCGCCCATGCCGCTGCCCACCATAAGGGCCGTTGGTGTGGCTAGGCCCAGCGCACAGGGGCAGGCGATGACCAGGACGGCCACCGTCGAGACGATGGCAAGTGTGAGTACGCCCAGGTTTGGGTTCACCCAGGGCAGGAAGGAACCCAGCGCGACCAGCGTGCGCATGGTGTCAGGGAAGACCATCCAGGCCACGAAGGTGAGGATGGCAATACTAATGATAACAGGTACGAATACGCTCGTCACCCTGTCCGCGAACTCCTGGATGGGCACCTTGGTGCCCTGGGCTTCCTCCACCAACTTGATGACCTGGGCCAGGAAGGTATCCTTGCCCACTTTGGTGGCCTGCACCTTGAGCAACCCTTCCTGGTTGATGGTCGCGCCGATGACCTCGTCACCAGGGCGCTTGTTCACGGGCATGGATTCGCCCGTGGCCATGGACTCGTCCACCGCGCTTTCGCCCTCGATGACGATGCCATCGGTGGGAATTTTCTCCCCAGGGCGGACGACCATGATGTCCCCCACCTGGACCTCTTCGATGGGGATTTCCACTTCCTGGCCGTCGCGGATGACCCGCGCGGTCTTGGCACCCAGTTCCAGCAGTTTGCGAATGGCCTGGGAGGCGCGGCCCTTGGCCGTCTCCTCCACGTAGCGCCCCGTCAGGTGGAAGGCCATGATCATGGCCGCGACGCCCGCGTAGTTCGCCACGGGGAAGAAGAAGGACGCAGGTCCCGTGAGCAGGGAGACGCCCGTACCCAGCGCGATGAGCGTGTCCATGTTGGCGTAGCCGTGCAGGACGGACGCGAACCCGCTGCGGTACGTCTTGCGGCCCACCCAGAAGAGTACGGGCAGGGCGAGCACGATCATGCCCAGGTTATAAATGAACTCATTGGGCCAGTAAATGCCGAAGAACATCTCCAGAAACATCCACAGAATGATGGGGATGGTGAACCCCCAGGCGACGCGCATGCGGAAGCGGGCTTCGCGCATCTTGCGCTCGGCCTCGTCCTCCTCTTCCTCCGCGCGGCCCGTGGCCTCCCCGGACATCTCCAGCACCTCGTAGC
>JALWHQ010000492.1 GCA_026983525.1 Anaerolineae bacterium
GTTGGACCGGCATGGTTCCCTCCTGAGGTTGGAGTGTGATATGCACATATATTCAACCCAGGAGAACCTGCCGGTCAATTGTTTTGGGCCTCTGGGGCCTGCCCAAAAACTGTCGGGTAGTCAGGTCAATGATTTTTGTCCACTTACTTGATACCCGATATCCAATACCCGCTACCAAAATGGTGTAAAGATGTCCATGCCCGAACAGTACCCGACACCTTCGAGTGAACAGGAAGAGATGTCCATCGATATGGAGTCGATGGAGAACTCGACCCTTGCCCCTGAACCCCAGGCCTCTCCCGGCGGCTTGAGTCGCCTCCTGCGCGGCCTTCTCTCCGAACTCTTTGGCACTCTGCTCCCCGCGGTGCTAATTGCCATTCTCATCCACCTTTTTCTCGCTCAGGCCACGCGCGTCTACGGCCAGAGCATGGAGCCCACCCTCCACACCAACGATCGTGTCATCGTAGAAAAAATCTCCTACCGCTTCCGCCCCCCAAAAAGGGGCGACATTGTGGTCGTGAAACTCAACGAACGTTCCCAACCCCTTATCAAACGCGTTGTTGGCTTGCCTGGTGAAACCATTGCCATTCGAGGGGGCCGTGTTTTCATCAACGGCCAGCCCCTTGATGAGCCGTATGTACAAACGCCCACCCATGGCCGGTTGCCTCCCACACGCATTCCGGCCATGCACTACTTCGTGCTGGGCGACAACAGAGACGCGAGCAACGATTCCCGCAATTTTGGCCCGGTGCCGCGGGAGAGCATTCTGGGGCGGGCACTGTTCCGTTATTGGCCCCCACATCAAATAGGCTTCCTGCACTGACAGTTCTTTGGGTGGTTTCTACACGATGGATCCGCGCCCCTGGCCCTCGCAAGTGAAACTGGTTGTGGCCCTCCTCTTGTTGGCGGGCGTACTCATCGTTCTCTATGCGTTACGCATACTCCTATCCCCTCTGGCGGTTTCCATCCTGCTCGCATCCATCCTCCGCATTCCCGTCAACTATCTGGAACGACGCACCGGATTGCCGCGCGCGCTGCTCACTGTCTTCACCTTCCTGGCCGTCCTGGCCCTCCTGGCCCTCACACCTGCCCTCCTGGCGCCGCGCATCATTGCTTCTGTCTCCGAGTTACAGGTGAACCTGGCCGATGCCTGGCAGAGAATTCAGGACTGGGCGGCCCACCCGGTTGCTGTTGTCCCGGGGCTGGCCTTTGTCCCCCAGGACGTGTTCGGCCCGGTGCTGGGCAGCCTCCAGGGTGCGCTGACGCCCTTGGCCGGGAGTGTCTTTTCCGTGGCCGGCCGCCTGGCCACAAGCGTGGTTTGGGGCATCTTTGTGATCGTAGTCACCTTTTGGCTGGTCAAGGACTATCGGCTGATGTTTCGCTACTTGCGCTCCCTGGTCCCCGCTCCTTACCAGGAAGAGTTCGCCCGCCTGGGGGCCGAGATCGCGCGCACATGGGATGCCTTCCTCCGTGGACAGTTCACCCTCGCGCTGGTCATCGGCATGATCCTCAGTATCGCCCTTTGGATTTTGGGGATGCCGAGCCCTTTTGTGTTGGGCATATTCTCGGGCTTTATGGAGTTCATTCCCACATTGGGGCCCGTCATCGGGTGGACGCTTGCCGTCACCCTGGCCTTGCTCCAGGGTTCGTCCTGGCTTCCCATCAACAATCTTCTCTTCGCGCTGATCATCACCGTGCTCTATGTGCTCGTTTTCCAATTGGATAGCGTCTTTCTCATCCCGCGCATTGTCGGGCGTCGGGTTCGGTTGCACCCGTTGGTGGTGTTTGTGGGGCTCATCGGGGGCGCGATGGTGGCGGGTGTGGTCGGCGTGATTCTCGCCGCGCCCACAATCGCTACCGCGCGCGTGCTCGTGCGCTACCTGTACCGCAAGTTGCTCGACCTGCCTCCCTTCCCACCCGAAACGCCCTTGCTGGCACCGGGCAAGGGGTGGTGGCAGCCGGAACGGGCCGCGCGGGTTCAGGCCGTCCTCTTCGATCTGGACGGCACCCTTTTTGAGACGGATGACGTGATCGTCGAACGGTTGGCGCGCGTCCTTCGCCCCCTGGCGCGCCTGCTGGAATTCGACGCTCGGGCGGCCGCCCGGCGCGCGGTCATGGGTCTGGAGGGCGTGGTCAACGGCGTGATCACGTTCCTGGATGTCCTCCACCTGGACGGCATTGCCTTTTGGGTAGCGCGTAAGGGCGACCACCTGCTGCACGGTTCCCCCCACCCACAGCGCCATCGCTTCACCCCGGGGGCCGAGGCTTTGCTGGCGCACCTCCGCCCCCACTTTCGCCTGGGGGTGGTCACCACGCGCTCGCGCCAGGAGACCGAACACATGCTGAAGGCGACCGGACTGCAGTCCTACTTCGACGTCATCGTGACGCGCGATGATAGCCGTCGCCTCAAGCCTCACCCGGGGCCGATTCGCCTGGCTGCGGAACGGCTGAATCTCCCCCCGGAGCATATCCTGGTCGTGGGGGACACGCCGCTGGACGTGCGCGCGGCCAAAGCCGCCGGCGCAATGGCCGCGGCCGTGCTTTGCGGTTTTGGAGAGATCGAGGAGTTGCAGGACGCGGATATCATTGTAGAAAATCCGGCAGAACTTGCGCACTGGCTGCCCGTGCGGGATGGGAAATCAGCCGGTGTATAGGTGGAGTGCTACGGAAAGTCCAATCAAGGAAAAGATATGAACATGCACGCGGATGTACTCTTCGTCAACGCACACATCTTGTCCATGGACAAGCGCGTCCCGTTCGCCACGGCTCTTGCCGTGCGCAACGGGCGCATCCTGGCCATGGGGCGGGACGACGACCTGGCAAACCTGAAGGGCCCTCACACGCAGGTCATCGACGTGCGGGGCCGTTCCCTGCTTCCGGGATTCACAGATAGCCACATCCACCTGGTGGCCTGGGCCTTGCAGCGCCAGCGGGTGGACCTGTGGGGGGTTCGCTCTTTGACGGAGGCCCTGGCGCGCGTACAGGCCCACGCGAAGAAGACGCCCGGCAAGGAATGGGTGCGCGGCGGCGGCTGGGACGCCAGCCTCTGGCCCGACCTGGACGGCCAGTGGCCCACCGCTGCCCACCTGGACGCGGTCGTACCCGACCGCCCTGTGGTCCTGGACAGCAAGGATCTCCACTCCCTGTGGGTGAACTCGCGCGCCCTGCGCCTGGCGGGCATTACGGCCCAAACGCCCGACCCACCCGGCGGCGTGATCGTGCGCGACCCGCGCACGGGCGAGCCCACGGGCATCCTGAAGGAAACGGCGCGCGACCTTGTGTTTCGCCTGATGCCGCCGGAGACGGAGGAGACCTGGGTGCGCGCCCTGCGCGAGGGATTGCCCGCGCTGTGGGCAGAGGGCATCACCGCGGTGCACGTGCTTAACGACACCCCGACCATGCGCAACTTCCGCGTGCTGCAACGCCTGCGCGAGACGGGCGACCTCAAACTGCGCGCCCTGCTCTACCTGCCGGCCGCGCGTCTGGACGATGCCATTCGCCTGGGACTCCGCAGTGGGTTTGGTGATGACCGCCTGCGCATCGGGGGCGTCAAATTCTTCGCCGATGGAACGCTGGGATCCCGCACCGCGGCCATGCTCGCGCCATTCCTCGACGACGAGGAGAACACGGGCGTGTGGGTCACCGATCCCGAGGAACTGTACGAGAGCGTTCGGCGGGCAAGCGAGGCCGGATTGGCGGTGGCCGTGCACGCGATCGGCGATCGCGCCAATCGGGAGGTGATGAACATTTTCCAGCACATCGGTGAGGAACACCCTGAACGCCCGCGCCCTGCCCTTCCTCATCGCATCGAACACGTGCAACTGTTGCACCCGGACGATGTGGCTCGCGTGGCCCAACTGGGGCTTGTGGCATCCATGCAGCCCATCCATGCCACGCAGGACATGGAACTGGCGCGCGCGTCTTGGGGCGAAACCCGCTCGCGCTTCGCGTACGCGTGGCGCAGTGTACAACGCGCGGGCGCCCGGCTGGTGTTCGGTTCCGACGCGCCGGTGGAGCAACCCAGCGTGCTGGCCGGCCTGCACGCGGCCCTCACCCGCCGTCGCGACGACGGCACCCCGGGGGAAGACGGGTGGATCCCCCAGGAACGCATGTGCCTGCGGCCCGCGCTTCACGCCTACACCCTGGCCCCTGCCATTGTGGAAGGTTCGGCAGCCTGGCGGGGAAGCCTCCATCCCGGCAAGGTAGCCGACCTGATCGTGCTGAGCGACAACCTCGTCAGCGTGACCTGGGAAGACCCCATGCGCATTCTCGACATGCACGTCGTTATGACCATGTTCAACGGAGAAATCGTGTACACATCGGAGGAGTAAGGAAGAGGCGGTATCCCATCTTGCAGGGGCGCGGCCGTCCCAGGTACAATGTCAATGTCACCCAAGGAAGGGTTGACATTCGCTCGCAGTCCATCATGAACTCCAGGGAGGAACGTCATGAGCGAGGAGAAACGACCCACAGCCCGTCAACTGGTGGAATCCATGCCCAAGTACTTCCGTCCTGAGAAGGCGGAGGGCATCAACGCCGTTATCCAGTACCACCTTACCGGCGAAGGGGGCGGTGATTGGGTAGTGCGCATTGAAAACGGGACCTGCACCGTCGAAGAGGGCACGGCGGAGAACCCGACCCTCACCCTGACCATGGACGCGGAGGACTACGTGGACCTGATCTCGGGCAAACTCGACGGCATGACCGCGTTTATGACCGGGAAGTTGAAGTTGGAAGGCGACTTCACCCTGGCCACGCGGTTACAGTCCTTCTTTGGTCTGTGAAGGTTTACGGGTCATGCGTGCCCGCGGGCGCGCATGACCCACCCTTTTGGCTATGACGCAACGCTCGTTGCTCTTCACCATCGAACGCTATCTTGCCCACCCTGACCCTCGGCGGGCTGCCCTGACGCGAGCCCTGTTCGTCCTCATGGTCGTTGCCGTTGGGGGCATGTACGTCGTTGCCCTGGGGCCTATCCTCTCCCTTGCGGGAGCTGTGGGGTTGGGGCTTGCCTACGCACTCCTGCGGGACATTCGCGCCGGGTTGATAGCCACCATTGCCGTCTGCTTTCTGCTCCCCTTTGCCACCTTTCCCGTGGATGTGGGCGTCACACCCACGTTTCTGAACGCCACCGTGGGGGCTGTGTTCCTGGTTTACCTTGTGCGCCTGGCCACCCGTCGCGAGGATACCATCCTCATCTCCGCGGTGGGCGTGCCCCTGGGCATTTTTCTCCTCTGGATGTTCGTGACCTTTGCCCTGGGGCTGCGCCACTCGCGCCCCACACCCACCATCCTGCGCCGATATATGGAACTCGTCCTCGCCATCACCATGTTCTACATCGTCCTCAACACTACCCGCTCACCCAAGGATTTGACGTTCATCACGCGCGTCCTCATCGTGGCAGGGACGATAAGCGCGGCCATCGCTGTCATCTTCTACATCCTGCCGGTGAACACCACCGTGAGCATTTTGAACGTCCTCTCCCGCCTGGGGTATCCGGGTGGGTTTGGCGCGCTGCGCTGGATTGAGGACAACCCGGAGAATCCCATGCGGGCCATCGGCACCGCGGTGGATCCGAACGTCCTGGGAGGCATGATGATCCTCGCGGGTGGACTGACCGGCCCCCAACTGGCGTCCCAACGCCCGCTTTTCTCGCGCAAGTGGTTGGTGGGATTTTACCTGCTGCAACTCCTGGGGCTGTTCCTCACGTTCTCCCGCGGCTCCATGTTGGGCTTCATGGCCGCGCTGGGCGTGCTGGCCCTCCTCAAATATCGGCGGCTGCTCTTTTTCATGGCCCTGGGCGGCGTGGTGCTCCTCCTTCTCCCCTGGTCACAAGAGTACATCCGCCACTTCATCGAGGGCATCCAGGGCAAGGACTTAGCCACCCAGATGCGCTTTGGCGAGTACAAGGACGCGCTGCGCCTGATCAGGCGGTATCCCTGGTGGGGGGTGGGCTTCACAGGGAGCCCGGATATCGACCTGTACGTGGGGGTGTCCAGTGTGTACTTGCTGGTGGCCGAATACACCGGGCTTATTGGGCTGGGGCTTTACCTGACGACCCTGGTGACGTTTCTGCACACCCTGTGGCGTACCTGGCGCGGGGGCATGCCCGACCCCTTGTTGGAAAGCATTTTGCTGGGATATGGCGGCGCGCTGGTGGGCGCGATGGTGGGCGGCGTGTTCGACCATTACCTGTTCAACATGGTGTACCCCCACATGGCCACCCTCTTCTGGACGTACATTGGGCTGGGCGTGGCGACCACTCGTTTCATCGTCTTTCACCAGGAAAACGGCCCCCCCCGTCGGGCGACCCGTGCAAGCCCCAAGATCTTAGGGCATATACCCCAGTATGTACCGCACCCGACTGCGCACCAGGCACAGCCGTACCGCGTCCACGGTGAAGGTTGTCTTCTGCCCGTCCTGGTCGCTCCCCGTCTCGAACACCAGGGACACCTCGCCACCCCGCACAGGAAGGCTGCCCGCGGGCAGCACGGCCAACACCTCATCCCAGGCCAGGCCGTAGCGCACGCTGTCGCTTGTGTTCCCCGCGTACAAGAGCAACACCCGCCGTTCGGGGGCGTCCTGGGCCACCAGCCAGACGCGCAGCCAGTCGTCAAAGCGCTCCACAGGGGATGTGCCCTCCCCTGCATCTGCCGTTTCGATGCGCACCGCGGCGGAAAATGTCGCTTGCAGGGCATCATCGGGGATGAGGAAGGATTGCGCCACGCGCGCCTCCCGCTCGCTGGGCAGGCGCAAGGCCCGGGCTCCCTCGTACGTGGGCGCATTGACGACATCGCCGTCACCCGTCCATCCCAAGAGCCCATCCTCGAATCCACCGTTGGTCAACACGTCGACACAGGTCTCGGGCCAGATGAACGCGGGCGCCTCGCCGGTGGGGCGCGAGGGCTGCGGCACCCCGGGCGTGACCGCGGCCACCGCGCGGCCGACGTGAATCCGCCCCGCGCCGTAGTACGGATCCCATCCGGGCGTGTCGATGCTCGACGGTCCCACCCGATCCTCGGCATACGATTCGATGAGGAATCGCACCTCGGAGGGCGTCAGGTTGGGATTGCGGGAGAGTAAGAGTGCGGCCAGGCCGGCCACGTGGGGAGAGGCCATAGAGGTGCCGGAAAGAATGCCGTATCCGTTACCGGGAATGGTCGAAAGAATGGAGACCCCCGGCGCGGCCACGGAGACGTAATCGCCGTGGTTGGAGAAGGACGCCCGATTGTCGTTGACGTCCGTGGCCGAAACGCCTATGACTTCGGGGTGTGCCGCGGGGTAGAAGAGACGGTCGGAACTCTGATTGCCCGCTGCCGCCACCAGCGTGACCCCGTGGCGTGCTGCGTAGGCCACCGCTTCCGCTTCCCCGCGGCTGTACGTGGTGGCTCCCAGGCTCATGTTGATCACCCGCGCGCCGTTGTCCGTCGCGTAGAGGATGGCGCGAATGAGGTCGTAGTACGTGCCCACCCCGCGCGGTGAAAAAATCCCCAAGGGCATCAGGGTCACCCCCGGCGCAATGCCCACAATGCCCACGCCGTTGTTCAGGGTGGCGGCCACAATACCCGCCACATGCGTGCCGTGATAGTGCACATCGGAGGTGTCCGGCCCGTCGAGGTAGAAATTCCACCCCCCCACATCGTCGACATAGCCGTTACCGTCATCATCGACCCCGTTGTTGGGGATCTCATCCTCGTTGCGCCAACAATGCCCCACCAAATCCTCATGGTCACAAGCGATCCCCGTATCGATGATGGCGACGACGATCTCCTGCGAGCCAACGGTGATATCCCATGCATCCTCCACGCCCAGCCGTTTGAGGTAGTATTGGGTATAAGAAAGGTAGTTGGGATCATTGGGGGTGAGGTTGGGGGAGACAGCAAGGGGGGAATCTTGGGCAGTATCCAGGGTCAGGGAGAGGGTGTAGTTGGGTTCGGCCCAGGCCACCGCAGGTGAAGCAAGGAGAACGCGAATTGCCCTGTCCAGATGATCGTCCGGCAATCGCCATCGCTCGATCCCTAACGCCGGGACATCGTCGATGGCCTCGGCCCCCAGGGTCACCAGCAGGCGTTCTCGTTCCAGGCGTGCAAGGGACGACTGCAGGCCGTATCCCGTTTCCCGCCCCGTGAACTTGACCAACACCTCGCCGGGGACGCGCGGGGCGTCCAGGTCGGGCCACGGACGAGCCGTCGCCGTGTCGCTAACCGCGGTCCTCCCCGCCATCAGAAGGAGAAGTGGAATAAGCAGAAGCCATTTCCTTAGCAATTGACAATCCCCCTCACGCAAGGCATAATGTACCCTGATCCAAGCACAAGTTCGAGGGGCGGGCAATTTCATGGTCGACATATCCCTTGCTGAAATCGGGCAGCGCCTGGCGGAAGCGCGCGAGCGCCGCCAGATCTCCCTGGAGCAGGCAGAACGTGACACACGCATTCGGCTGAAGTACCTCATGGCCATGGAAGCGGGTGATTTTGCCGCCCTCCCTAACCCCGTCGTTGCGCGGGGCTTTCTCCGCAACTACGCCCAATACCTGGGACTTGACCCCGAACCGCTTGTCGAGGCCCTGCGCGGCGTGTTGCCCGAGACCGCGACCACCCTGCAACGGCCCAAGCGGGAGGGCCCCTCTGTCCTGGAAATGGATCTGGCGACACCGCGTGGTAGTACCCTGAGCGCGTGGCTCTCCGCAGGGC
>JALWHQ010000493.1 GCA_026983525.1 Anaerolineae bacterium
CACCTTGCCCACCTGCCAGCGCGTGGTGGGATACATGTACGGGCCGGGACGGGCGTCGGCCTGCCCCCAGAAGAACCCATCCTCATCCCACACTTCGAGGTGCAACCGCAGATCCTCGTTTATCTTCCGCAAGGGGCGGAAGAAAAGGGCTACCCGGTCGTCGTGTTGCGCGTACCCGAGCAACTCCACCACGTTCTCCCAGTTGACCTGCACCGGATGCTCCACAGGCGGAGATTCTGGAACCCGAGCGCCCGGCGGAAGGCGGTAGTGGCGCACACGCACGTGCCAGAAGGCATTGGGAACGCGCGGGTCTTCCTCCCCCACGAGCGAGAGCAAGTACGGCACAACCCCCATCGGGTCCACGACCTCGTCCTGCCAGAGAAGCAGCCACACCCCATCGGCCCCTGCAATCGCCCCGTTGATGTCCTTGGCTACCTCGAACCCCAGCACCCGGTTCACGTCCAACACATCGATGTCGGGCAAGCGCAGGCGCGGGATGTCGGGCGCGTAGTAGTCGAACACCGGGCTCATGTGTCCGGAAATGAGGAAAACGGGCTCGTTGGGGGTGCGATGGGCGCGAATGTAGGCAATGGCCCCGCGAAAGTCCGGCTTGGTGAAGGCCGGGTCTGTAAACCAGGCCAGGTCGGCGCGCGCGAAAAGGGGGAGCACAAGAAGGGGCAGCAAACCCGCGAGAAGCCGAGTCCAGGGTGATGCATGACGGCGCGCGAGGGGGAGGGTGAGAAGAAGGAGCCAGGCCGGGTAAGCAAGCATGAGGTAGCGGGGGTTGAATTTGGGCGAACGATAGGCGAGGAATAGGATCAGGGCAGGAGGAAGGAGGAACCACGTCAGAAGCCACGCCAGCCTCGCGCCCACCTCGCGGTCATGCTGCCCCTCATGCCGCCTCAACACCGTCACCACCCCCCACCCAACGACGACGACCGTGACTCCAACAAACAGTGGCAACCAGCGAATCGCGGCCTTCTCCAGGAAGGTTTCGGGCGCGCCCAAGGTCATGTGCACCCACCAGTGGCGCAACGCCTCGTGCACCTTCAACGTCCCGCCCCAGTACGAGGCATCTTCCCGGAACCGGGTAAGCAGGAAAGGCAGCCAGGGCAGGTATCCAACCCCAATGATGCCCCAAGGGAGAACCAAGGGTCTCATGGACACCAAGAGGCGCTGCCCTGCTCCTGTCGGCCCGCTGTGTCGTCTGGACGTCGTGCCGCTCCTCACTACCCACCCCATGCCCACCGCCACGGAAAACGCGATAAGCAGGAAGAGGGCGAAGTAATGGGTGTACAGGAGGGCCAGGCCCAGCACCCCGAACGCGACCCCCCAACCCCGCGTGCCATTCCCCTCGGTCAGCACCAGTGCGAGGGCCATGCTTAAGGCCAGCAACATGGTGTACATGCGCGCTTCCTGGCTGTAGTACAGGTTCCACGGGGCCAGGGTGAAGAGGAGCGCGGTGAGGGTGGCCGCGCCGCGCGAGCGCGTAAGCCGTCGGGCCAGGGTGTACCCCAACGCGACGACGAGCACGCCCCACCAGGCGGAGAAGAAACGCAGGGCCCACTCGCTCGTGCCGGCCGCGCGCGTCCAACCGTGCAAAAGGATGTAATACAGGGGAGGCTGGATATCGTTGGCCGTCCAGCGGATGAGGTCGGGGAGGGGCATGGACGCCAGGCGGGCGCTTACGGCCTCATCATACCAGAGGGATTGGGCGTCCAAGCGAAAGGTGTAAAGGGCAAAGGCAAGGAGAAGAAGCAGCAGGGGGCCCACGCGCTCGACGAGCGTGGCCCGTAACGTGCTTCTCAGGTCATCGGCCATCGTCCATGCGCTCGTAGTAGGGTTTCGTTTCCCCTTCGGCGTGGAGCACCTCCTGGCGATGGACATAATCCACGACCGTGGGGAGGGAGCGCTCGCCAAAGGTGAAGACGCCGTA
>JALWHQ010000494.1 GCA_026983525.1 Anaerolineae bacterium
GGGGACTCGCTCATGTACAGTCTGCTCCCCCTGGAAGCCCCACGCTTAGGAATCGCCCTTCCTTTCGTCGGAATCCTGCTTAGCGCGAATCGCATTGTGCGTCTTGTGTCAAACACACTGGTGGGCGTGCTGTTCGCCCGCATTGGGCCCGCCTGGCCGTTCTTCCTGGCCACTGTTCTTTCCCTCGCGGCGACTCTAACGTATGGCTGGGCCCCGGGTGTAGCGGTGTTTCTCCTGGCTCGAGTGGGGTGGGGGATCGCCTGGTCGATCTTGCGTCAGGGGGGATTTCAATCGGTGTGGACGGGTGTGGAACGCGAGCGAGGTGAGCTCATGGGACTCCTGTGGGGAACCATCCGCCTGGGAAGCGCTATCGCCGTTCTGGTGGGGGGGCTTCTCTACGATCGGTACGGGTATCGGGCCGCGGTGACGGGCATTGCTTTCCTCACCGCGCTGAGCATTCCAATCGCGGGGCGATTGCGATGGCCACCGGAGACAACGCGCGTTTCGGCTCATGGGACGGACATACGCGATGGGATGCGAGTCTTTGCTTTAGCCCCTGTGAGGTGGGCGATCATTGCCGGGGGAATGCAGTCGCTGTTTGAGGCCACACTGGTGTCGACCGCGGCCTTGTTCCTTGCCCAATGGGGGAAAGGAAGCATCGCTACCTCGGTTGTGGGCACAGCAACGGGAATGCTCCTCGCGGTGCGCTGGCTGGGGGATCTGGTGTTTGGACCGTTCTTTGGCGCTCTTTCCGACCGTGTGGGACGGAAGGGGACGGCCCTGGTGTTGGCGGGTGTGGCGGTGCTCCTGTTCTTGGGGCCCGTTCACCGGGCGGGGTGGATGGCCATGGTGGGATTGGCGTTGGCCTTCTTGTGTAGCGCTGGGTTGGTGGTCGTGCTTGCGGCCACGGCCAATTCCCTCGCCGTGGGCACGGAGACCCCGCACCTGGTCGTGGGGATGTACACCACCGCTGTGGATGCAGGCCTGGCTTTGGGGCCGCTCCTCGCTTATTCTGTGGGGGTGCGATTTCGTCTGGTAAACATGTACCTTGTCCTGGCCCTGGCGCTCTTCATCGCCGTTTATCGCAGCGTGCGCGCACTTCCATGATGCTGTGGGCTACGGTTTACCGAACTCGCCTCGCCTCGATCAACACGCGCAGGTGTCCATCAGGTTCGGGGGAAAGGGATGGGTGGGGGAGGAGGCGCAAGAGCCAGGGACCGAGCGCCCGCGCCGCCCCGTATGTCACATACTTGATCCACCCCGCCTCCATGTACATCAGGCGGAAGTGCATCGCTGCTGATTCGTACCAGGTGACGTCGGTGTGCCATCCCATGTCTTCGAACCATTTGATAACTTCGTCAGCTTCGGGAAGGCCATAGCGGAGATGTTCGGCCAACCACGGGGGAATGCGCCCTCTGAGTGCCTGGGCGAGGCGCTGATATGTTGCCCACGCGTCCTTGCCCGAGGGAAAGGCCAGGTACAGGGTTTTCCCAGTGACGCGAGTCAGTTCCACGATGGCGGCATGGCGGAGGCCGGGTGGGATGTGTTCCAGCATGTCGCAGGAGACGACAACGGGCCACGATTGGTACGGGAAGGGCAAGGCCACAGCGGACGCGCTCACCGCGTGATGAAGGGGTTTGCGCTTGAATCCGACGTCCACCCCGACCACAACGCCCCGCCAGAACATGGCGAGACCCTCTGGGCCGCTCCCGACTTCTAAGACGCGCGCGGGGCGTTGCCTTTCAAGGGCTGCTACAATGGGCCGATAGCGTATGGCGTGGTTGAGCATGTCATCCTTGCTCGACGGTAGAGGCCATCCTTTGGATGACGCGTTCCAGGACACGAATGGCCCGCAGGTATTCGTCCAGGTGGATGTGTTCGTTCGGCGTGTGGTCGAGGGAAGAGTCTCCCGGTCCGTAGGCCACAATGGGGC
>JALWHQ010000495.1 GCA_026983525.1 Anaerolineae bacterium
CGGCGGGAGAGAACCGCGTATTTCATGGTGGATTCCCTCCGCTTCGAGATGGGTCGCGACCTCGGTGAGGCCCTGGCCGGAGCGGGAGAGGTCGAGGTCGGTTACGCTGCGGGCGTTTTCCCCACGGTGACCATCACCGGCATGGCGGCCCTCATGCCCGGCGCGGACGGCATGCTCCGCCTGGTCGAGAAGGACGGCGGCTTGGTCCCGGCCCTCGGCGCACGACTGCTCAAGACTTCTTCGGACCGGATGAAGCTCCTGTCCGAGACTTACGGGGACCGCTTCTTTGAAACCACGCTGGATGATCTGCTCGGCGCTCCCAAGAAGATCGCGCCCAAGCTGAAAAACATCGACCTCTTCGTGGTGCGCACGCAGGACCCCGACGTCATCGGGGAGAACCTGGGGGCCTGGCGCGCCCGGAGATATCTGTCGGACATCATCGGCGACCTTGCGGGCGCGGTCCGCTGGGTGACGGCTCAAGGTTTCGACCGCGTGGTGATCACCTCCGACCACGGTCACATGATGCTGCCGGAAATCCCGGCGGGTGACGTGGTTCAGAGTCCGCCCGGGGGCTGGTTGGAGAACAAGCGGCGCTGTCGCTTGGGTTCCGGGCTCTCGGGCGCCGCCGGGACGATCACCCTGAAGGCCGGACATGTGGGAATTCAAGGCGATGTCGAGGAGGTCTGCCTGCCCATCGGGTTCCGGGTGTTTTCGGACGGCGACGGTTATTTCCACGGCGGTTTGAGTCTTCAGGAGGCGGTCGTGCCGGTGGTCGTGTTCCGGGCGGGACGGGACACGAAGACGGCTGCGGGGAAGCCCGAGATCGACATCCGCTACCGTTCGGACAAGTTCACCAGTCGGGTCATCGGCCTGAAATTCCATCTGCAAGGCGACATCTTCGGTACGCCCGCGCGGGTGAGGATCGAGGCCTACGACGGAACCGGCGCGAAAGCAAAGGTCGTCGGTGAAGCCGCGGACTGCGAAGCACGGGACGAGAAGACCCGGGAAGTGACTTTACAAGCGAACACCGAGACGCCCGTCCCTGTGCTGATCGACCCGGATTTCGACGGGCCGGAGGTCGAGATCCGCGTGAGCGACCCCGAAACGCGGGTCGTATGGGCCAGGCGCAGGCTGAAGAACGCCATGCTGGATTAGGGAGCGTGCAATGCAACAAGACACGCTGGATCAAAAAGTGACAAAGGTTTTCGCCGGCAAGGTCGTAAGGAAAGACCTGCTGCACCAGATCAAGGGCGGCGAGAACGTTCCCTCTTACGTGCTGGAATACCTGCTCGGAAAGTATTGCGCTTCCGACAACGAAGAGGAAATCCGGATCGGCATCGACGCCGTCAAGGAAACGTTGACCGCCAATTACTTCCGGCACGACGAGGCGAACAAAGCCCAGTCGCTGGTCGAACAGAAAGGCAGACACCGGTTCATCGACCGTGTGGAGGTCAGGTTCCTGGCCGGCGAGAACAAGTACTGGGCCTCGATGGATCACTTCGGCTACACGAGGATCCACATCCCGGAAGAGTTCTACCGGCGGTATGAACGGTTGCTGGAGGGAGGAATCTGGGCCGTCGTCGACGTCGAGTTCAGGCCGGCCGAGGAAGGAAAGAAGGACAGCCCGTTCCACATCGTCGATTTAAGGCCGATCCAGCTCGCCCGCTTCGATCTGAATGAGTACCTGGAGGGCCGCCGCGCCCTGAGTCGGGACGAATGGATCGACCTCCTCCTGCGCAGCGTCGGGCTGGAGCCCATGCGGATGGAGCCGCGGCTCAAGATGCTGTTGATGACAAGGCTCATCCCCTTCGTCGAGAAGAACTACAACTTCATCGAGCTCGGGCCGCGCGGCACCGGGAAGTCATACGCGTTCAGCGAGATGTCCCCGTACTGCATGCTGGTGTCGGGCGGCAAGGCGAGTACGGCGAACC
>JALWHQ010000496.1 GCA_026983525.1 Anaerolineae bacterium
GTGCGCGTGAGCGCGCCCACCCTCAACGTGCGCGAGGGGCCGAGCACCAACTACAAAGTCGTGACCCAGGTCAAGAGCGGTCAAGAGTTCACCATCGTGGGCAAGAACAAGCAAGGCACGTGGTGGCAAATCGACCTGGGCGGCGGCAAACTCGGATGGGTATTCGGCAAGTTGGTGCAGGTGTTGGGGCCAACGGCAAACGTTCAGGTAGCCAAGAACATACCGCCCGAGCCGACGCCACAACCACGACCTGTACGTGCCGCCGCGCCCGGCTTCTTCGACTACGGCATTCAGGCTCATATGGACAGTCCGGCCACAACCGAGAAGGCCATGGATATGATCAAACTCATGCGCTTCAACTGGGTCAAGCAGCAGATCGAATGGTTCCGCTTCGAGCGGGCCAAAGGGCAGATCGACTGGGGCATGATGGACATGATCGTGAACATCGCGGACGCAAAGGGCGTCAAGGTGATGTTCAGCATCGTGAAAGCCCCCCGCTGGGCGCGGCCGGGTAACACAGACTTCAGCGTGGAAGGCCCGCCCCAAAACCCCCAGGATTACGCGGACTTTGTGCGCGCGGTTGCTGCGCGCTACTGCGGTCGCAGCCTCAAAGCCATCGAAGTGTGGAACGAACAGAACCTGCACTACGAGTGGGGTAACGAACCCATCGACCCTGCTCGGTATATGCAGTTGCTCAAGGCCGCGTACACGGCCATCAAACAGGTCTGCCCGAGCATGATCGTGATCAGCGGCGCGTTGACGCCCACGGGCGCGCCACCGCCACTGGCTATGGACGACTTTGCCTATCTGGAGGGCATGTACCAAAACGGTCTACGCCAGTACTCGGACGCCATTGGCGCCCATCCCAGCGGCTACAACGTGCCGCCGGACGCCACGGGTTGCCACCCCAACGTACAGACCTTCCGCGGTCCTTGCGAGAACCCGCACCACTCCTGGTCCTTCCGCCAGACCATGGAAGGCTACCGCAACATCATGGTCAAGTACGGCGACGCGAACAAGCGCATCTGGCCCACCGAGTTCGGTTGGGCATCTAACCCCAACCCGGTGCCGGGGTACGAGTACGCGGCGGACAACACCCTGGAAGAGCAGGCCCAGTTCACCGTGCGCGCCTACCAGATGATGAAGAACTGGGGCTGGGTGGGCGTTGCCTTCCTCTGGAACCTGAACTTCAAGGTGGTGGCACCGGGCTCCGAGCAAGCCCAATGGGGCATCGTGGCCCAGGACTGGAGTCCGCTGCCCGCGTTCAACGCTTTGAAGGCTTGTCGCGAGAACGGGAGTTGTTAGAAAGACGATGGACGATGGACGATAGACCATAGTCACCATCGTCCATCGTCCATCGTCCATCGTCTATCGTCCCATCATGACCATCCTTGATACATGGGAACACTACCTCACCAATTACGACGAGGGGCTGGGCCTCGTCTATGAACGCTTCGTCCTCAATGACTTCCTCCGCGACTTGCGCGTGCGATACGGCATCGCGCGCGTGCTGGAAGCCCCCCTCTTCGGCATGGCCGGTGTCTCAGGCATCAACAGCGTGGCCCTGGCCCAGGACGGCTGCGACGTTACCCTGGTGGATGATCACCCCAAGCGCCTGGCCGGGGTAAAGCGCATCTGGGCCGAACTGGGCTTACCTGTGCGCCTGGTGTTCACCCGCGACTGGGCCACGCTCCCCTTCCCCGACCGTTCCTTCGACCTGACTTGGGAGTGGGCGGGCCTGTGGTTCCTGCCCGACCCGGAAGGGCTGTTGCGCGAACTGGCGCGCGTGAGCCGCAAGGTGGTCTTCGTGGCCATGCCCAACCGCTGGCAGGTGGGCTACTGGCTGCGCAAGCACCTCCTGGACAAGGAGTTCTTCCGCCACGTGGATGAACGTTGGGTGGACATGGGCCGCATCCGCCGCGTGTTGGAGGGGGCGGGTGTGCGCATTGTGGAGCAGGGGGTGTTGGACGTGCCCCCGTGGCCGGATACGGTAATGCCCGCGCGCGAGGTCTTGCAACGGTTGGGTATCCGCAGCCGCCGCTTGGAACAGCGCTTCCACGGGGAAGAGTGGCGCTGGTCGACCATGGCCTATTACCTGGGCGAAGAGCCCGACCTGTACGAACGGGTGATGCGGTACGCCTGGCTGGACCGGGCGCGGTTCCCTTGGCAAATCAAGGCTGTCTGGGCCCACCATCGTTACTTGGTGGGGGTTGTGACATAGGAACACCACGCCCAACCTTACGCATAAGAAATCGCAAAAGACGTACCCCTTTCAGATTTGCGGTACTTTACGTGTTTCGACTATAATCAAACAACACACCCACCACATCAGGGCGCCTAATCCCATGTCCGACCCAACATCATCGTACCTTGCCAACCCACACGATCGGTTCTTTCGGTATTTCTTGGGCCATCCAGAGCGGGCGCGGGCTTTCATCCACCGCTTTTTGTCGGCCGACCTGTTAGCCCACCTGTCGCTCGACACACTACAGGTGGAACAGGCGTCCTTCGTGGATCCTGATCTGCGTTCCCATCAGGGAGACCTGCTGTTCGCAGGTACAACTGGCCACGGGTGGGGAGGCGTATCTCTACTTTCTCTTCGAGCACAAGAGGTACCCTGCCCCCTGGGTAGCTTGGCAAATACTGCGTTACATGGTGCGCATCTGGGAGGCCAAATGGCGTGAGGAGCCTCGTCTGGCTCCAATTGTGCCGGTTGTGGTCTATCACGGGGAACGGCGTTGGCACACGCCGACGGAATTGGGGCGTTGCTCGATGTGCCCCAGGAAGTGCGCAGCCATGTGCCCGACTTCGCTACCTGCTCTATGACCTCACCGCGCTCGAGGATGCAGAGTTACGTGCCGGTGTGATGCTGGGCGCAGGGTTGCTGTTGATGAAGTACATCCAGCGGCCAGAATTGCGGGAGAAACTGCAAGACGTTGTGGGTTTAATATCGAAGATGATGGGAGCGGGGTCAGGGGTGGAGGCGGCAGTAGCGTTATTGCGGTATATTACAGAGGCAGCACGCCATGTGCGTGAAGAAGACGTGCGCGAAGTGATACAGGCGCTACCGCGAGGGGGTGAGATCATGGCGACGATAGCACAGCAATGGCTGGAACAAGGTGTTGAAAGGGGGCTCTTGAAAGCACGGCGTGAGGACATATTGGCATTGTTGAGGGCGCGCCTCTCCCCTAATGAAGCATGGATAAATCACATTGCGGCCCGGCTGGAAACGAACGACGACCTCACGCGGTTGCAGGAACTCCTGATCCTCGCGGCACAGGTCGACCAACCTGAGGATTTCGAGCGGCAATTGGGACGGTAAAGCATCCCCCACTCCGATCATTTATCGTCCTTCCTCATACACACCACATCAGGAGGAAATGGTCATGGCGGAGGAACGGGAACGCGTTGATGCAGGCAACGACGTGGGTGTAGAGGTCACGGAAGCGGACGTCACCGAAGCAGAGGTGGCCGTCCACTGGGAAGAGGAGGAGTACTATCACCCTCCTATGGAATTCATTGCCCAGGCAAACTTTACGGACCCCACCATCTTCGAGCGCTTCAGCGAGGAAAACTTCCCCGAGTGTTTCAAGGAATACGCGGACCTGCTCGACTGGTACGAGTACTGGCACACGACGCTTGACACCAGTAATCCTCCCTTCTGGAAATGGTTCGTGGGAGGGAAGTTAAACGCCTGCTACAACTGCATTGACCGGCACCTGCCCAAATACCGTACCAAGGCCGCGTTCATTTTCGTGCCCGAACCCGAGGAGGAAGCCAACATTACCCTCACCTACCAGGAACTCTGGGTGCGGGTGAACGAGATGGCTGCGCTCCTGCAGGGATTGGGGCTGAAGACGGGCGACCGGGTGACCATTCACATGCCTATGGTGCTGGAACTCCCCATTACGATGCTCGCCTGCGCGCGACTGGGCATCATCCACTCCGTGGTGTTTGCAGGGTTCAGTGGCCGCGCCTGTGCCGAGCGCATCGCGGACTCGGGCAGCCACGTCCTCATCACCATGGATGCCTACTGGCGCAACGGCAAACTGCTCGACCACAAAGTCAAGGCAGACGAGGCCGTTAGAGACGCCGCCGAGTTGGGGCAAACGGTGGAGAAAGTTCTCGTCTGGCGGCGCTATCCCAAGGAGTACCACTCCCAGGCTCCTATGATCGAGGGTCGTGACTTCTTCGTGGATGAACTGCTCAAGGAGTACCGCGGCGCGCGCGTCGAGCCCGTCAAAATGCCCGCGGAGGCCCCCCTCTTCATCATGTACACCAGCGGCACCACGGGCAAGCCCAAGGGCCAGGTGCACAGCACGGGCGGCTACCTCTCCTACGTGGCCTGGACGTCCAAGAACATCCAGGACATCCACCCCGAGGATGTCTACTGGTGCATGGCGGACATCGGCTGGATAACGGGCCACTCGTACATCGTGTATGGCCCCCTGGCCGTCGCGGGCACCAGCGTCATATACGAAGGTGTCCCCACCTACCCCGACGCGGGCCGCACCTGGCGCATCGCCGAGCAGTTGGGCGTGGACATCTTCCACACCTCGCCCACGGCCATCCGCATGCTGCGCAAGGCCGATCCCGAAGCGCCACAGCGCTATAACATCAAATTTAAGCACATGACCACTGTGGGCGAGCCTATCGAGCCGGAAGTGTGGCGCTGGTATTACCACACCGTGGGCAGGGGCAAAGCAGTCATCGTGGACACCTGGTGGCAGACGGAGACGGGCGGCTTCCTCTGCACGACCATTCCTGCCCTGCATCCCATGAAACCGGGGAGCGCGGGCCCTGCCCTCCCGGGCATCTACCCGGTGATTTATGATGAAGAAGGCAACGAGATCCCGCCGGGCGCGGGCAAGGCGGGTAACATTTGCATCCGCAACCCCTGGCCAAGCATTTCTATGGGCATTTGGGGAGATCCCGACCGCTGGGTGCGAACCTACTACGCCAAGTACAACAAGGACCCCAACAGCAAGGACTGGCGGGATTGGCCTTATTTCACGGGAGATGCGGCAACGTGTGCCGCGGACGGCTACTACCGCATCCTGGGCCGCGTGGACGACGTGATCAACGTGGCCGGGCACCGCCTGGGCACCAAGGAACTGGAGGCCGCGGTGCTCACGGTGGAGGCCGTGGCCGAGGCCGCGGTAGTGCCGCGCGTGGACGAACTCAAGGGCCGCGTGCCCGACGTGTACGTCTCCCTCAAGCCGGGCTATGAGCCCAGCCCTGAAATCCAACGGGAGATCGTGCGTGCCGTCGAGACCATCATCGGCAAGATTGCCCGCCCTAAGAACGTGTACATCGTGCCCGACCTGCCCAAGACCCGCTCCGGCAAGATCATGCGCCGCATCCTTGCGGCCATCTCCAACGGCCACGACGTGGGCGACACCACCAGCCTGGCCAATCCCGAAATCGTGAACGTGATCAAGGAGATGGTGCAGGGCGAATCCGAGTGGGTAGGGTAAGGCAATCTCAGACGATGGACGATGGACGATAGACCGGCGTCCATCGTCTACCGTCCATCGTCCATCGTCCTTTTCTCATGGAAACCTGGACTGAGGCTGTAAGACGAGAAGCCCGCCGCCTGGGTTTCGACCTGGTCGGCGTTGCGCCCGCGGATGCTGTATTGGAGCACACCGCGGCCTTCCTCGACTGGCTGGCCCGCGGCTACGCGGCTGAGATGGCCTGGCTCAGCCGCGAGCCCCAACGTCGCCTCGACCCGCGGCGTCTACTCGCCGACGCGCGCTCCCTTATCGTTGTCGCCCGCAACTATTACGTCACCCCACCTGACCCCGCCCTCCTCACCGACCCCGCGCGCGGGCGCATTGCCCGCTACGCCTGGGGTCTGGACTACCACGATGTGCTGCGCAAACGCCTGTTCGCGCTGGACGCGTTCCTGCGCGACCTGAGCGGTCGCGCCACCTATGCCAAAGCCTACGTGGACACGGGGCCCGTGCTGGAGCGGGAGTGGGCCGCGCGCGCGGGGCTGGGCTTCTTCGGCAAGAACACCTGCCTCATCTCGCCCCGCCTGGGCTCCTGGCTCTTCCTGGGCGTGCTCATCGTGCCCGAGGCCCTCGACCCTGACCCCGAGCCCTCCTTGCTAAACGGGGCCTTTCCCCGCTGGCGCTTTGGCGATGGAACCATAGGGACCTGTGGCGCGTGCACCCGCTGCCTGCACGCCTGCCCCACGGATGCGTTTCCCGCGCCCTATGTGCTGGACGCGCGGCGCTGCATCTCCTACCTGACCATCGAGCACCGCGGGCCCATCCCGCGCGACCTGCGGCCCCGCATGGGCAACTGGATTTTCGGCTGTGACGTGTGCCAGGATGTGTGTCCGTGGAACGCGCGCTTTGCCCGCCCCACCGACGAACCCGCGTTCCAACCTCGCCCCGACCAGGTGGCTCCTCCCCTGCTCGACATTCTGAGCCTGGACGAGGCCGCGTTTCGGGCTCGCTTCCGCAAGACGCCCATCCTGCGCGCCAAGCGTTGGGGGCTGGTGCGCAACGCGTGCGTGGCCGCGGGCAACTGGGGGGATCCGGCCGCGGTGCCCGTGCTGCGCCGCCTCCTTCTGACCGACCCCCATCCTCTGGTGCGGGGGCACGCGGCCTGGGCCTTGGGCCGCATCAGGACAAAGGACGCCCAACGCGCGCTGGCCGACGCGTGGCGCCACGAGCAGGACACGTATGTGAGGGAAGAAATCGAAGCAGCAAGTAGCAGCCCTATTTAACGGAAAACACTCTACGCATCACGCATCACGCATTACGCATTACGCATTACGCATCACGCACTAATCCGCGGCCAACGCTTCCTCGAACGCCTTCTCGCTCTCCACCTGCGCCGCCACAATCAGCAGGTGTTGTAACCGCCCCAGGTCATCGATGGCCTCCAACTGCTTGGCCACCGCCGCCAACCATGCCTCTCCGGGCTGCAGCCGCGCCCGCAACAACGCCACCACATCGTCACGCCGCGCCTTCACCAGGCCCTGCTGCAAGCCCTGCTGTAAACCTTGTTGCAAGCCCTGCTGTAAGCCTTGCTGAATGCCTTCGCGCAGCCCTTCCTCCCGGCCGCGCTGTATTCCCTCTTCCAACCACTTTTGTGCCAGTGTCGCCATCACCTCACCTCCTTTCGGTAACGCCTTCTCGACCACCGCACGCACACGTTCCTCGCTCAACCCCTCTCGCGCCTCCGCCACATACCGCAATACCGTGATGAGCGCCTCTATCCCCGTCTCGCTACCCATCACCTCCGCCCACCGCCAGAGCGCCCGCACGATGTCTTCCAGTCGTACCTCCAATTCGGGGCGCTGAATGTACTTCATCACCGCCAGCGAGGAGCCGATGGCCATCTCCCGCCACAAAATCGCATCCAAAGCATTTGTGGATGGGCCAAATACTGGCCAGGGCCATAGCGAGTCTCCCCAAGGAGTCAAACCTTCCGATGTATTCCCCAAAGCATCCCGCCCCCTTACTTTGTAATAGAGCGTTGCGCCGCGGGCCACCCCAAACACATAAACAGGATTGGCTCCGCTATAACTCCTCCAAGGCGTCAGCCAAGCGCCCCCTGTGGAATCGGTAAAATCAGCCTGATAAGCCTCAATACTGCTGCAGGATGAATCCGCACCCGCAGTAGCCCGGCACGAGAAGGTACACCCGCTATCCGTGGCGCTTGCCAGCGTGCAATTCATATCCACCCTCGGCGCCGTGGTGTCAATGGTGACGGAAACCGGGCCGGATTTTGCCCCCTCCCCGCCATCGTTCACTGCCGACACCTGCAACGTGTACACGCCCGTATTCTTGGGAACAAGCGGCGTAAAACTCCCGCTCCTTGCCGCAAGATTGCAGTCTACCGAGCCTACAGAACAATCTATAACCCCCTGATAAGGAAAATCCCCGCCCCGGTACACCTTGAAATTGCTCACACTCGATGCATTGCTGGAAAAATTCCACGTGGGCTGGGTATCGGCTGTACAACTACAACTCCCTGAATCCACACTACAGGTAAGACTGGGCGCCCCAGGCGGAGTGGGCGTCGGGCAGGCAACGGTGATGACGTTAGATTCCGCCTGCGAAGTACACTGGTTCTCATCAGGCCTGCAGGCTATCACCTTGTACTGAATGGGCGTCTGATAACTGATCTCACCCTGGGGCACTTGATAGGAGATCGTGTTCTGCACAAGCCGCTTGTAATCATTGTTCCACCCTGTATTGGCCACATTCCTTGCCAGCCTATACCCACCTTCATTTGGAGAATCATTCCAAGCCAAATCCGCCGGCCCCCAGGGAGATGTACATGCCCCAGTCAAATTCGTCGCAGGTGCAAGAGTAGGAGTGGGCGTTGGAGTGAAGGTTGGAGTGGGGGTAGGAGTTGAAGTAGGAGTAGGATTTGAAGGACAAGCACTACAATCCGTAGAACACGAAGTAGCATTTATCTGATAACTCTCACACCACCCCCCAGGATTACAGCGATAACAGGTTATAAGGCCTGGAGTTGGAGTAGGTGTAGGAATACTTGTAGGAGCCGGAGGTATCCAGGTACAATCTGCGCCATTGGGGCCGGAGCAGTAGCCTTCTCCGCAAACGGGCGAATTTAAACAAGCCGTCCTTGTGCTTCCTGTGCAGTCGAAATACACCGAATAATCATCACAATAGGTCTCCCAGG
>JALWHQ010000497.1 GCA_026983525.1 Anaerolineae bacterium
GTGCGCGATGCCCTCCTCCAGCAATTGGACGTCCAAAAGGAAGCCAACCGCATTCTACGTGACCAACTGGCCCGCGCCCACGAGCAAATGGGACTCCTTCAGGCGGCCTTGGACCGCCTTCAAACACTACTCCGCTCCCTTCCCTCAGGACCACCAGGCAAGCCTATCGAAAAGCCCAATGTAATAGACGTTATCAACAAACTCCCTCGAAATCCCGAAGAAAGTTACCCTATCCGTCCTCTATCTCAAATCACACACATCACCATCCACCACAGCGCCGCACCTGCCAACTTGGAGGTAGAACGTATCGCCAAGTGGCACGTCGAACATCACAAGTGGCCGGGTATCGGCTACCACTTCTACATCACTCCTGATGGCACCATTTACCAAACCAACCACTTGACCACTATGAGTAATCATGTGTACATGAACAACGCGTACACTGTGGGCATCTGCGTAGCCGGCAATTTTTCAACCTCACTACCAACCCCTGCCCAGATAGACGCCGCGGCCAGATTGGTGGCCTGGCTCATGCAGGAGTTAAACATCCCGCTCGAGAATGTGAAAGGGCACAAAGAATTCCCGGAAAACACCACCCAGTGTCCCGGAGTAAAATGGCTTGAACAAGAGCGTTGGAAAGACATGCTTCTCGCCCGCATTCGCCAGGTGCAACGGGGCGAAATCGATGTGCGAGTGAGCAAACCCATTTTCCACTACATGCTCTTCTGGCAAACTGCAGATAACTGGGCTCGTCAAGATTGGCTGAACAGCATCAACTACGTTGCTCGCTACCGCCCCTCCATGGGCTTTTCCCACGATGATGCAATGCACGCGCAGCGGGTGACCATCGTAGGCGGACCGTTAGGGGTGTCCGAAGAGATTGAACAAGCGCTTATTGAGGCAGGGTGTCGAGTACGGAGAGTGGCAGGATCCAACGAAGCCGAAACCAAGGCCCTGCTGGACAAGCTGGCCGAAGAAGGCGATCCCTTCTTATCGGCATGAAAAAACCTCTTCGCGCTTAAGTAATTCAACCCCACACCTCACTCCTCCAGAGACCTATCCGCATACCTACCTCCCCATTTGGGTAGGCAGAAACCCCTCTTTTTGACGATCCCACTTCTCCCCATATAGGGATTGAACATTTCCTGATTGCCCACTACCCTAATCCCACCCAGAAACCACCGGAACGACTGTGCAAGACATCGAGAAAAGTGTTTACCTGATACCTGCTCCTGGTTTCACTTACCGAATACCCGAAATCTCGGGAGATGTACGCCCAAGAGAGGAGAGTAGACATGACCGAAAGATTGTACGATGCCGGAGTGAAGCCCTACAGTGAGTGGGGATATTACAACCCCAACTACATCCCCGGGGCCAACGAAGTGCTGGCCGCATTCCGCATCACCCCGCAGGCCGGGGTGCCATGGAAAGAAGCCGCTGCCGCAGTTGCAGCAGAATCCTCCTTCGCTACATGGACCAAGGTATGGTCTGATTACCTGGTGGATGCCGACCGCTACAAAGCTAAAGTGTATGAAATTAAGGAAATTCCCGGACGGCCTGACCAATTCTTTGCCTACATTGCCTATCCCCTCGACTTGTTCGAGGAAGGCTCCGTCCCTAATCTTATGTCTTCCATTGTGGGCAACGTGTTCGGCTTCAAGCCTCTCCGATTCTTGCGGCTGGAAGACCTCTATTATCCACCCGCTTACCTTAAAACTTTCCAGGGACCTCCACATGGCATCCAAGTCGAGCGAGATAAGTTGAACAAGTATGGACGCCCTCTATTGGGGGGCACGATGAAACCTAAGTTGGGACTCTCGGCCAAAAATTACGGCCGCCTAATTTACGAAGCCCTGGCCGGAGGATTGGACTTTACCAAGGACGACGAGAACATTACATCGCAGACGTTTATGCGCTGGCAACACCGCTTTGAAGCAGCCATGGAAGCGGTGCACAAGGCAGAACAGGAGACGGGGGAACGCAAAGGACACTATCTCAATGTCACCGCACATACGATGGAGGAAATTTACAAACGGGCCGAATTCGCAAAGGAGTTGGGCACACGCATCATTATGGTGGATTATCTCATCATCGGTTTCGCGGCGTTCACTTCCCTTGCCCACTGGTGTCGAGAAAATGGCATCCTCCTTCACGCGCATCGCGCGTTTCACTCCGTTATCGACCGCAATCCAGACCACGGCATCCACTGGCGAGTGTTAGCCAAGTGGTGTCGCATAGTAGGCGCAGACCACGTACACAACGGTACAGTCGTTGGCAAACTGGAAGCCGATCGAGCCTCCACCATCGCCATTAACCACATGCTACGCGATCCCTACTTGCGCGCGGCCGAGGCCCCCGGCTTTCACTTTGACCAAGACTGGCTTTCCATGCCTGGCATGTTCCCCGTAGCCTCCGGGGGAATTCACGTGTGGCACATGCCGGAACTCGTACACATCTTCGGGGATGACGTGGTGCTTCAATTCGGTGGAGGCACGGTGGGGCATCCATGGGGCAGCCGGGCAGGAGCTACAGCAAACCGAGTGGCTTTGGAAGCTGTCATCAAGGCCCGCAACGAAGGCCGCGACCTGTTGCGAGAGGGACGCGACATTCTGCTCGAGGCCGCGCGCCGCAGCCCAGAACTCCAAGCCGCTCTGGAAACATGGAAAGAAATCAAGTTCGACTATGAAACTGTGGACAAACTCGTCACCGCCTAACCTTTCCTTTAACCTTTAACCTGTAACCTACCAACCCACACAGGAGGACGCAATGAAACGTGCAGGAACCTTCGCCTACTTGCCCCCCCTGAGTCGGGAGGAAATCGCCAAACAGGTGGCCTACATTCTCGCGCAGGGGTGGATCCCGGGCATCGAATATGCTGACGAGGATGAGCTGGATAACGATTTCCGCCATTGGTGGAAACTGCCCCTGTTCAACGCCAAAGAAGTGGACGAGGTGATGGCTGAATTAGATGCCTGCAAGACCACTTATCCGGACCGGTACATTTTCATCACCGGATACAGTCCGGCTGCTCAACATGTCAAACTCGATTTCGTCGCCTATTACCCGGGGAAGTGAAGAGTCAAAAAATTCAAAGTGGAAAAGGGGGAAGGAGATCCACCTCCCAGCGGGCCCATGTGCCAGTCTACGGTCCATCCAAAGAGGACTTCCCCCTGACACGTAACCGGAGGCTGCCTTTCCACTTCTCAATATGCATCTTGCAATTGGGATTACTCTGCAATGGAACAAGGAGGCTTGGGATGAAACGGCGTCCCATCATCCTCGGCGTGGTCGGGGACAGTGCTGCTGGGAAAACTACCCTCTCACGTGGCATTCGCGACGCCATCGGGCCTGACCGCGTCACCGTCATCTGTACAGACGATTACCATAAATACAACCGCAAGCAACGCAAGGAACTGGGCATCACTGCGCTCCATCCCGACTGCAACTACATCGACATCATAGAACAACACCTGCGTCTCTTGCGGGATGGACAGCCCATTCTCAAACCGGTATACAACCACAGTACCGGAGATTTCGACCCACCAGAATACATCAAGCCCACAGAATTCATCATCGTCGAAGGGCTACTGGCCTATCATACACGCGCTATGCGTGAGTGTTTCGACGTCAAAGTCTACCTTGATCCGCCCGAAGAGTTACGACGCATCTGGAAGATCAAGCGGGATACAGCTAAACGGGGGTACACAGTCGAACAGGTACTGGAAGCCCTTCGCAAGCGCGAAAAAGATTCAGCACAATTCATCCGGCCCCAGCGCAAATACGCGGATATCGTGGTGAGGTTCTACCCGCCTCCGGTCATCCCACCGGAGGAAGCCAACGGCAATTTAAACGTACGTTTGGTCCTTCGCCCCACCATCCCACATCCTGACATGACCGACCTATTAGAGTATGCAGGTGGGCCTGACCAACCCCCAGTACGCCTGCTGTTAGGGCGGGATGAAGCGCGGCCAGTAGATATCTTAGAAATAGAAGGAAATGTTCCCCATAAAGATGTCTTGGGTTTAGAGGAAATTATTTGGAGCCATATGCCTCCCAACATTCGGCTGCATCCCGAACGCTTGGGGATTTACCTCAACGGCACCAAGAAAGAAAAAAGTGATCCGCTGGCCCTTGTGCAACTTCTGCTCGCATACCACATGTTCGTGGCACGCGATTTACCACATATCGTGCGATGAACCACTATTTCACCTGCGCAAGATCGAGAATGTGGAGAAAGACACTATGAATCAACAAAGTGCGGCTGTGAAAGGCCCAACGGTAAGCGATCTCAAGCGACAAGCCGCCTACTATGCAGTGGCAACGTTCATCCAGAGCGGTATGGTTATAGGTCTGGGAACGGGATCTACCGCGCACTATGCACTGGAGGCTATTGCTCAACGCCTGCGCGATGGAGATTTGCACAACATCGTGGGCATTCCCACTTCCCGTCAGACCGCGGCCACAGCTCGCGCGCTCCACATTCCCCTCGGCTGCCTACGTGATTTTCCCGTGGTGGATGTGACCATCGATGGCGCGGATGAAGTGGATCGTAACCTCAACCTGATCAAGGGACGCGGAGGCGCATTACTCTGGGAGAAAATAGTGGCCGCAGCCTCACGCCGAAAGGTCATCATCATTGACGAAACCAAACGGGTATCCTGCTTGGGGACCCGATCTCCCTTGCCCATTGAAGTTGTTCCCTTCGGGTGGGAGATACACCTCTCTTTCCTCGAGAGGTTAGGAGGTATTCCCGAATTACGCTTGAACGAGATTACCGGGGATCCCTTCATCACCGACAGTGGGCATTATATCATCGATTGCAGGTTTCCCAACGGTATACTAAATCCTACCGGGTTAGCAGAGGCCCTGAACACACGGCCAGGCATTGTGGAACACGGCCTCTTTCTCGACATGGCGACTACCGTAGTGGTGGGCACAGATGGAGGCGTGAAGGTTTTCAATAGGGGTTGAAGGTTGAAAGTTAAAGATTTCCTACGCCATGTTCGTCCATTCTAAATCTCGGACCTGTACCCCATAACCTGTAACCGACAAAAGGGCGGGACGGTGAAGACCAAACTTGCGCCATCCATCCTATCCGCGGATTTCAGTCGGCTGGGCGAACAGGTGCGCGAGGTCATCAACGCGGGCGCGGAATGGCTGCACGTGGACGTAATGGACGGGCACTTTGTGCCCAACATCACCATCGGCCCGCTGGTCGTCAAGGCCCTGAAGCCCATCGCGCGCGAGCACAACGTCCTGTTGGATGTGCATTTGATGATTGAGTACCCAGACCGGTACATCGATGCCTTCGCGCGCGCGGGCGCGGACATCATCACCGTCCAGGTGGAAGCCTGTGTGCACCTCCACCGCACCGTGCAGGCCATCCGAGATGCGGGTGCACGGCCGGGCGTCGCCCTCAATCCGGCCACGCCCCTGGTGACCGTCAGCGAAATTCTCCCCTACATCGACCTCCTGCTCGTGATGTCCGTCAACCCGGGATTTGGGGGACAACGTTATATCCCCACCAGTACCCGCAAGATTGCCCAGGCTCGCCGCATGATCGACGCCTGCGGCCAGGCCATCGAATTGGAGGTGGACGGCGGCATCAAAGTTCACAACGCGCGCGAAGTCGCGAACGCGGGCGCGACCGTGCTCGTCGCGGGCTCGGCCATCTTCAATCGAGAACGCTCCGTGACCGAGAACATTGCCGCTTTCCATCAAGCCCTTGGACAAGAGTAAAGGGTAGGAGATATGCGCATCGGCATCAACGGGTTTGGACGCATTGGCCGGCTATTCTTGCGCATCGCGCTGGAACGGGATCCCTCCTTGGACATCATGGCCGTGAACACGCGCGGCACGCCCGAGGTCAACGCGCACCTCTTCGAGTTCGACACCACGTATGGCCCTTACCCAGGTCGAGTCGAGGTGCGCGGCAACACCATGTGGGTCAACGGGCGAGGGATCACCTTCCTCTCCTATCTCAATCCCATGGACATTCCGTGGGAGGACATCGGGGTCGACCTGGTCGTCGAGAGCACCGGCGTGTTCACCGATGCGGACGTGGCCGCGGCCCACATCGAGGCGGGTGCGCGGCGTGTCCTGGTCACCGCGCCCTCCAAGGGTGCGGACGTGACCATTGTCATGGGCGTCAATGATCGGGAGTACGATCCCGACCGTCACGTCATCGTTTCCGCGGCCTCGTGCACGACCAATTGCCTCGCGCCTGTCGTACGCGTCCTGCTGGATGAGTTCGGCATCGTGGGCGGGATGATGTCCACCATCCACGCCTACACCAACAGCCAGCGCATCCTGGACAAGAGCCACAAGGACCCGCGGCGCAGTCGGGCCGCGGCCGCCAACATCATTCCTACGTCCACGGGCGCGACCAAGGCCCTCCGTCAGGTCATCCCCGAAATTGGGGGCCGCCTCCTCGGTCTCTCATACCGGGTTCCCACCCTCACAGTCTCCGTCATTGATTTGACGGTCACGTTGGAGCGAGACGCGACCGCGGCGGAGATCAACGACGCGTTCCGTCGGGCCGCGGGGGACCGCATGTTCGGCATCTTACACGTGAACGAACGCCCACTGGTTTCCTCGGACTACAGAGGCAGTTCATACTCGGCCATTGTGGACGCGCCGATCACATCGGTCGTGCCGGGGACGCGCATGGCCCACGTGGTGGCCTGGTACGACAACGAGTGGGGCTATGCCAGTCGGGTGGTGGATGTAGCGCGCCTGATGGTGAACATGGAAAGCGCGGTGCACGCGTTTTCCCCGCGCGGGCACGTGGTGGCTGCAGCCGAAATTCGACGCCGCGTCCTCCTGGGTGACATGGGACCTTAAGGGAGACAGCAATGTCCGATTCGGTGGCCATTGTGACGGGTGGCACGCGCAACATCGGCCTGGCGATTGCTGAACGCCTGGCCCAGGCAGGCTATACTCCCGTGGTGACATATGTGCGCAATCATGAAGCAGCCGAGGCCGCGCGGGCGGCACTGCAAGCCCTTGCCCCGCGCGCGGTCGTCGTCCAGGCCGATGTGACCGCACCGGCGGCCGTGGATCACCTCTTTCGTCTCGTCATGGATCAGTTCGGTCGCCTAGACGTGCTGGTTAACAACGTGGGGCCCTTCCTGGCCCGAACGGTGGCCGAGATGACCGTCGAGGAGTGGCGCATGATCCTGGATGGAAACCTCTCCAGCGCGTTCTACTGCTCCAAGGCGGCGCTGACCATCATGCGCCAACAGGGCCACGGAAACATCGTCAACATCGGCTCCCTAAATGTGGAACTGGCGCGCGGCGCGCCCAACGTCGTCGCCTACAACGCGGCCAAGGCCGGCCTGGTCGTCCTCACCCGGTCCCTGGCCCGCAGCGAAGGCCCCTACGGCATCCGCGTGAACATGGTCAATCCCGGCTTCATCGAGACCGATGCCACCACCGACGCGGATCGGGACACCCTTCCCCACAGCATCCCCTTGCGTCGCCTGGGTCGCCCCGAGGATGTGGCCGAGGCCGTGTATTTCCTCGTCTCGGAGGCTGCATCCTACATCACCGGCACCATCATCAACGTAGCGGGCGGTCTCTGGGTGTAGCAAAACAATAGCAGGCTGGACGTTCCCCATTGAAGCACTATCGGGGAGCTTCCTCCAGAGCAACCTTGACCTGCAATTCCTTGCCATCGCGCAGGACGGTCAGGACCACCGAATCCCCCACCTGCTTCTCCAACTCCAGATAGTCCTCCAACTCGTCCCACTCCTTCACAGGTCGGCCATCCACCGCGGTGATGATGTCGCCCCCCGCGAGGACGATGTTATTGCCCACGACGACCTGGTGGGTAGCCCCGCGCAGGCCAGCCTTGGCTGCGGGACTGCCCCGATAGACGCGGGCGACGAGCAGGCCCTTTTCCACAGGGAGGTCGAGCGCGCGCGCCAGGTAGGGCGTGATGCTGTAGCCGATGGCACCCAGCCAGGGGTGGGGATAGCGCCCCAGTTTGATGAGCACGGGCACCACCCGCTTCACCGTGTTCACGGGGATGGCAAACCCGATGCCCGCGGAGGTCCCCGTGGGGCTGAAGATGGCCGTGTTCACGCCGATAAGTCGGCCGTCGCCGTCGAGTAGGGGGCCGCCCGAGTTGCCGCGGTTGATGGCCGCGTCCGTCTGGATGGCGCGGCGTAAGCGGCGGCTCTCACCCAGGTCCAGGGTGCGGTTCAGCGCGGAGATGACCCCCGCGGTGAGGGTGCGGTCGAAGCGGCCAAAGGGGTTGCCGATGGCAATGGCCCGCTGCCCCACCTGCAGTTTGTCCGAATCGCCCAGGCGCTCGGAGAGGGGGATGAGGCCCTCGGGCACGCGCGGGACTTTGAGCACCGCCAGATCGTTGGAGGGATCCGCGCCCACGACCTTGGCGGGCATCACGTCCTCCTCGCTGAAACTGACCTCGATGCTCTGCGCGCCCTCGATGACGTGGAAGTTGGTCACGATGTGGCCCTCCCGATCCCACAGGAAGCCCGAGCCCGCGCCTTCCGAGGGGACGGGGCCGAAGAAGAAGGAGTACTCGATGACGCGGGTGGTAATGTTCACCACCGAGGGGCCGATCTCCTTGTAGACACGAATGATGCGCTGCTCGCCCACATCCACAGGGGTTGCAGGTTGCAGGTTAGAGGT
>JALWHQ010000498.1 GCA_026983525.1 Anaerolineae bacterium
GTGAGAACTTCGCCGAGTGGTATAACCAGGTTGTGCAGCGGGCCGAAATGGCCGATTATTCTCCCGTGCGTGGGTGTATGGTCATCCGACCGTATGGGTATGCTCTGTGGGAGAATGTTCGTGAAGCGTTGGACCGGCGCTTCAAAGCAACAGGGCATGTAAATGCATACTTCCCCTTGTTCATTCCCATGTCTTTCATCGAAAAGGAAAAGGAGCACGTGGAGGGGTTTGCGCCCGAATTGGCTGTAGTAACACACGGTGGGGGGAAGAAGTTGGAAGAACCTCTGGTAGTGCGGCCTACCTCGGAAACTATTATCGGCCACATGTACGCCAAGTGGATTCGGTCATATCGAGATTTGCCTGTGCTTATCAATCAATGGGCGAACGTTGTGCGCTGGGAAATGCGCACGCGCTTGTTTCTGCGCACTATGGAATTTCTCTGGCAGGAGGGGCACACCGCGCATGCCACCGCGGAAGAGGCTGAAGAGGAAGCCCGCCACATGTTGGATGTCTATGAGGATTTCCTCCACAACGAGGCGGCCATTCCGGTGATCAAGGGCCAGAAGTCGGAAATCGAAAAATTCGCGGGCGCGGTGCGCTCTTACACTGTAGAAGCCATGATGGGCAACAAGTGGGCGCTTCAGGCGGGCACCAGCCATAACCTGGGGCAGAATTTCGCCAAGGCGTTTAACATCCGCTATCTGGATCGGAACAATGAGTTGCAATACGTGTGGACGACCTCGTGGGGTATGAGCACGCGCGTCATCGGGGCCATCATCATGGTACACGGCGACGATCAAGGGCTGAGGTTGCCCCCACGCTTGGCTCCTATTCAGGTGGTCATCGTGCCCATCTGGCGGAAGGATGTGGATAAGACGACTGTGCTCGAGGCGGCTCGACGGGTGGAGGGGATCCTGCGTGAGGCGGGGGTCCGCGTCCATTTGGACGATCGGGACGAGCACACGCCAGGATATAAATTCAACGAGTGGGAGTTGCGCGGCGTACCTCTCCGTGTAGAAATCGGGCCGCGTGACGTGGAAAACCGGCAGGTGGTTATAGCACGACGCGATATACCGGGCAGAGAGGGGAAGATGAGTGTCCCGGTGGACGAGGTGGTCTCACACGTACAATTCATGTTGGACACCGTCCAACAGGCCCTTTTCGATCGAGCCAAGCGTTTTATGGATGAAAATACCCATACCGTTAGTAATTATGAGGAGTTCAAGGAGGTCTTGGCCAACAAGGGAGGCTTTGTGCGGGTGTTCTGGGCCGGTTCGGATGAAGATGAAATCCGTATCAAAGAGGAGACGAAGGCGACCATCCGATGCTATCCTTTCGATCACGATGGTAGCGAGGGAACGTGCTTCTATACCGGTAAGAAGACAACACGTGTAGCTATCTTCGCGCGCGCCTATTAAATCAAGGTGGCTATGCCCGGATCTGGGGGCACAGTACTGTGCCCCCTTTGTTTTTCCTCCTTCTGAACGAATTGTCATCCAGAATGCGCTCAACCCGTATTGATTTCCTCTGATTTCCGTCATATAATTGGACAAGCACACATCTCTCGCAGATTCCTAAGAATTTTTAGGATAGGCATCCGTTATTGATCGTTAGGTTCCTCTTCGAATGAGCCAAGGGTTGGGGGTGGCTTCCACATGGGAAGACGCTTGTTCGCTCAGCGTTACTGCCAACCAAGGCGATGTGGTCGCCACACGAACAGAGGCGGGAACTCATGACAACCCAACGCGCGTGGAGTTTGTTCCTCTCGTTCATTCTTATCTTGACGGTAATGCCACGTCCAGCAAACGCGGGACAAGCAGCCGTTCCGGCTATCCGCGTGCTTCGTAGTGATGAGACCTTGCTTGAGGTCCTCATTGCTCCACAAGGAGAGGATAGTCCAACGAGTGCCCTGGTGGCTATACCTTGGTACGGTATGCCGCGTGTAGAAATTGTCCGCATAAAAGAGCATCTTATCCCAGATCTTCAAGCCAAAGTCCAGGACACTTTCCCACGGCGTGTTGTAACCCTGGACGATTTGGGGTATTTGCGCGGGCTACGTTTGGCTCGTCTCAGCGTGGCTCCCGTGTACGGTAGCACCCAGACAGGCCTTCGTCGTGTGGATGAGGTTCGCGTCCGCCTGCATTTCCCCCCCGCAAGGTCTGCGCGTTTGGGAGAGCCTCTGCCTGACGATGTGCAGCGCATTGTGTCTCGTGCTACGCTAAACCCGGGCATTCCCCGCACGTGGCTGCGCCCGCGTGCTCTGGCCCAACCCGCTCCCCCTCCGGATAATCCACCAGCTCACCGGGCCAGTGCCCTGCGCGTTACTGTTAGCATGCCGGGCATTCATGTGATAAAACGGGATGACTTAGTAGCGGCAGGCTGGCAAGTGGAAGATATTGACCCGCGGTACATTCACCTTTGGCTGAACGGTCGTGAGATACCCATGTGGGTCACCGGACAGGGGGATGGCCGTTTTGACGAGGGAGACGAGTTGCGTTTCTACGTGCCACCGTTCCGTAGTATGTACGCCTCGGAGCAAGTCTGGTGGCTTACTGTAGAAGAGACGTTGGGCCTTCGATGGAAAGCCAAACCGACCGGCGTGCCCGAACCTCCCTTTGTTGAGGAGGTATGGTTCGAAAAGGTGACCGAGTTCGATAGGGTCTACGATTCAGCGGCTGTGGACGCGCGCGGGGAACACTGGTTTTGGTACGACTTACGTTTTCTGGATTTCCCACCTTTTCCGGCGTTGGACTTTCCATTTTGGACCCCTGCACCTGCTCCCAATCCACAGGCCACTGTGACCCTGAGCCTGTATGCGTACAAAGGGGCACAGCATGACATGACCTTCGCGTTGAACGGAGATCCTGTAGGGGAAGTGCACGACAACTGGCAGGGGGCGCGAGATCTCGTGTTCTCCTTGTCGAACTCGTTGCAAGATGGGCTCAACACCCTCACGATTCAAGGGACGGATCGCGGCGCATCGCCTGACGGAGTATACGTCGACCGTATATCGGTGCGCTATCGCCGTCTGTTGCGCGCTGAAGATGGCATCATAACATTTGAGGGTCTTCCCGGAGAACACACGTACCGTGTTTCTGGGTTGCCTCCCTGGTACGTGGCGGTTGTAGACGTCACCGATCCCTTCTCTCCCACGTTGATTTATGGGACACCCCAGTACGAAGAAGTGGTGGGGGACGACCATCGAGTCGTCTTTCGGGCAAATGGAGGACCAGGGGTGAAGTATCATGTCCAATCCCAGGTGACGTGGCAACGCCCACGGGTGGAGCAAGAAATTCCCTCATCGTGGCGCAATCCTCAGAAGGGCGCGGATGTCATTGTCATTGCACCGCGCGCGTGGCACGATGCGCTTGTTCCGTGGGTCGAATGGCGCGAAGAACAAGGGTATACAGTTGCAGTGGTGGCCTTGCAGGATATCTACGACGAGTTCTCCTACGGACAACCGGATCCAGAGGCTATCCGCCGCTTTCTACGGCACGCATATGCGACATGGCCTGAACCCGCGCCTCGCTACGTCCTATTGGTTGGGGATGGGTCGTACGATTTCAAGGACAATCTTGGTTATCAACCCGACAACGTGTTGCCACCCTATTTGGCCAATGTCGATCCGTGGCTGGGGGAAACGGCATCGGATATCCGCTACGTCTCCATTAGCGGCGACGATCTCATCCCTGATTTGTTCGTGGGACGATGGCCCGTAGGGAACCGTGAGGAATTGCTCACCGTCCTACAGAAAACGCTGGTGTACGAGCGCGATATGCCCACCGCAGAGTGGCAGAGGCACATCGTCTTCATCACGGACAATTATCGAGATGCTCGGGGGCGTCCTGATTCGGGCGGTAATTTCCCCGGTCAAGCCGAAGAAAGCGCATCCGGCCAAATCCACCGGCCCTTCTTTGTCGATCGTGCTTACTATGCTCCTTGGCCTGAGGATCAACAAGGGGAAGGGTATATCTCTTCTGTGGGCGACATGCGGGCGCGCATTCGCTTGCTGTGGAACCGAGGCGCGGGTATAATTAATTGGCTTGGACATTCGTCCACAGAGCAGTGGGGAGAAGAAAACTTCCTCCATGCTCGCCAGTTATCTTGGCTGCAAAATGGGAATCGTTTGCCGTTTCTATTCAGTATTACCTGCTTTACCGGGTATTTCCATCACCCCGAGTACCCCAGCCTTGATGAGGTGTTGCTCACCAAATCCGATGGCGGAATTGTAGCATCTTGGTCACCTACAGGGTTGGCCGTCGCTTATGGGCACCAATATCTTCAAGCAGGGTTCTACGATGCGCTTGGGGACGGGGAACGACGTGTGGGGCCTCTGACGTTGGCGGGGCACTTGCGCATTCTTAGCGAGGCAGAGCCTTATGCATTTCTTCCACAGACGTTCGTCATCTTGGGTGATCCTTTGCTATCCTTGCGTCTGGGGCCCACGGATCACGTGCAATTTTTTCCTGTGGGATTGAGTGATTGAGTGTACAGAGGAGGCACACCATGCGCAGGATTCTTTTGGGGACGTTTGCATTCACTCTACTTGCCACCTTGGTGTTGGTGGCGGGAATGACCCCTGTTGTCTACGCGGATAGTCCCGTGTTTCCCATTTTCGACGGATATCCCAAACAGGGATGTTACGGGTATGTGGTGGGGAGCACGGGCATGTATCTGGGGAGCGGCACCATCAGCGTAAACGTACCAGGCCCGGTCGTTGATGCCTGGTTAATTTGGCAAGGCGTCAATGACACGGATGATCCTGGCAACCCCGACACCACGTCCCTTGACGTAAACGGACAAACCGTTGTCGGCCAGATGACAGACCACACGTATTACTCCATAGTCTACGCCGACCAGTATCAATGGGTGGCCAATGTGGGACCAAGCGGCTACGACCTGGTTTCCGAGGGGCCCAACGTGTTCAACATTTCCGAGTGGTGGCCCCTGGCTACGTACAAGGATGGCTCCGGCTCGATGGATCCTCGTCGGGCAGGCGTATCCCTCATTGTGATCTACGACCGGTCGCCTTGTTCTGATCCTGTGGAGATCGTGCCCTACTATGGGGTGGATTTTATTTGGTGGCAAGGAAATCCGGCCCTCGATGGTGGTCCGTTGACAGAGAATCACGTATTTACTTTCGATGCCTCTCCTGAGGGGCGACAAGCTCACTTGGTCATCAACTTTTCGGGCGTGGGACAAAAGGCAGCCAAAGGAGGTGTATGTCGTGAGACCGCTGTATGGGCAGCCGTAGGATCGGGCACGCCTCCAGATGCGGTGGCGGAGACCGGTTATCCCGGTACTCACGGTGTCAACGGTGGCATTTTAGTAGGGGAGAATCTTTTCAACATTAGCCCGCCGTGTACCCAGTCGGTCACAAGTCCTCTGGTGGACTTTTCAGGAGGCTTTGTCGGTGATGAGTGGTCGACAGTGGATCTCACCTTTGACATTGGAGCCGGTGATGAGTGGTTGGCCGTCCAGTTAGAATCGGTGGTGCGGGGATATCCCCCCCCTTGGCCGGGTGGCGAATCAGGAGCGTGGACGAGTGGTGTGTTCATGATTCCTCTGCCCCCACCGGATGTGACCGTCTTCAAAGCAGATGGCGTGGATTTGGCAGCACCGGGTGATGTGTTGACGTATACGGTAGAGTTTTCCAACCAGGGACCAGGCTTAGCTCAGGGAGTCATTGTTACTGATGTGTTGCCCATGTACAGCACATTCCTCAGTTGTACGACCAGCATTGGCGTATGTACAGAATCCGGTGGTGTGGTTACCATTGAAATCCCTGAACTCCTCGCCGGAGAAAGTGGCACAGCCGAAATCGTGGTTCAGTTGGATCCGGTCTTTCCGGCGGGTACTACGACTCTGACCAATACGGCGACTATTTCCACCATAACTCAGGGCGATGATCCCACCAACAATACTGCATCCGACACCACAGATGTGTTCGCCTACGTCTCCCTTGACGTCATCAAAGTCGGTACGCCGGAGCCCGTGGATGCGGGAGCAAACATCACGTACACTTTGACATGGTCAATAGGTGGAAACGCGTTTGCAAACAATGTTATGTTGACCGATACACTGCCCGACAAAGTAACGTTCGTTGCCGCGTCCGATGGCGGTATCTATAACGCAGGAACCCATACGGTTATGTGGACTCTGGGGAATCTCCTTCCCGGTGATATGGGCACCGTTGTCATAACAGGCACAGTGCACACACCGTTGCCCAACGGACTGGTGATCACCAACACCGCTCACATAGAGGATGCAAGCGGTGCTATGGCCGATGTATCGGTGGCGAACACTGTGCGGAGTGATCACGAATTGCACATCACCAAGGATGGCCCGGCAGAAGTCGATAATGGCAGTTTCATCACTTATACGATGACTTACTCGGTAACAGGTAACGAACCCGCGCCCAATGTAGTCATTACCGATCTCCTACCTGCCTGGGTTACGTACGTTAGCGGCGGTGACGTGTACGATCCGAACACACGTGTGGTCACATGGACACTGGGAGATATCGACCCACCTGCAAGCGGAAACGTGACGCTGGTCGTCCAAGCCACAGGGCTTATCACGGATGGCATGGTCGTCACCAACACGGTGACTATCAGCGATGATGACGTAGATACACCATCCGCCAGCGATGCCGTGGCCACTACCATCCGTTCCGCTGCTATTGCAGGGACGGTATTCGAAGATCGGAATGGTAATGGCATACAGGACGCGGGAGAGAGCGGCATAAGCGGAGCACAGGTCTGTATTAGCCCGGGGCTTTTCTCGGTTCCGGATTGCCAGATTACAGGGAGCGGAGGGAATTACCGATTCGATGGTCGCGAACCGGGTTCTTACACGGTGATTCTCAGTATCTGGCCCAGTGGCTACATTACTACAACTCCGGCCTCGGTCAGCCTCACGGTGTTGGGTGGTGAGACGGGACGAGTAGATTTCGGTGTGACGCCGCCTGCGGTCGTGGAGGGTGTCGTCTTCGACGATGCCAACGGCAACGGGACCCGGGACGGTGGTGAGAGTGGTATTCCTGGCGCGGGCGTGTGCATTTACGTATCGGGTAGCACATCGCCCTTGAATTGTACTACCTCGGGTAGTGATGGCACCTATCGTCTGGACAATCTATTCCCCGGCATGTATACGGTGCAACTCTCATCTTGGCCCAGCGGCTATGAAAACACCACCCCCGTATCGGCAAACGTGAGCGTGCTGGGTGGTGAGACGGGACGCGTGGACTTCGGCCTTGCACGTCCCGATTACGAGATCACCAAAGCCTTCAACGTGCCGGTCGGTACACCTATTAAGGTTGAGGTCGGTGACCGCATTACCTTCACTATTCAGATAGAGAATACGGGCGGTGTGCCGTTGACCATCATCCCGCTGAACGATACGTTCGACTCGACATACCTCCGGTTCGTGAGCGCGTCGCCTGCGCCCGACAGCACAAGTAGCGGAACGCTTACCTGGAACGACCTGACCGGTGGCGGTAGCTTGGCACCGGGGAGCACGATAACTGTACAAGTGGTGTTCGAGGCCCTCGCGGAAACCTCGGCCACGAATAATGTGGCCACCGCAAGCGGTGTGCGCTCTCAGGGCGGTCAAACGCTCGCCGATAAAAGCGCCTCCCTCACCTTCAGTATTCAGGCGCCGACGGCCGTTACCATGGCGAACATTCTGGCAGAATTCAATGAGGATGGCGCGATTGTTTTGACGTGGGTTACGGCAGCCGAGTTTGACAACTGGGGCTTCAACGTGTATCGTGCGGAAGCGAGCGATCCCGACATGGCCGTACGTCTCAACACATACCTGATTCCGGCACGAGGTCAGGCCGTGAGCGGAGCCACATATCACTTTGTGGACTCGAGCGTGCGCCCAGGCACACGGTATTGGTATTGGATCGAAGCCGTGGACATGGATGGTCAGACGACTTGGTACGGCCCGGTGGAGGTCTTCGTGCCTGAAGCCCTGGAGCCCGGTACGGGGAGCGGTGGATTGTCCTTCCTACCATTGGTCCTTACTCGGTAATTGGCGGGAGAACGCGGCCTTGGTACATAGCCGAGTCCGCGTTCTCTCCGATGTCAGTTAGGAAAGGAGGCACTCATGAAGGAGCGCATGGTAATCGTTACGACGACTGCCGCGATGCTTGGCCTGTTGCTCTTAGCAATGGCGATCCCCACATTGGCTGCACCGTCTTTGGGCATCACGCCTACGCCTACGCCTGGTGGGCCACCGCCACCGGGTCCTGTGGTAATTCCTGAGCCGGTAACGCTGGCCTTGGTAGGGGCAGGTGTAGCCGGTCTCGTGGGGTACGCGCGACGCCGCAAGTAACGGATCCGTTGAGCAGGAAAGAAGCACAGGTACATAACCGAATCTCTCGCCGTCGTTTCCTGAGTTTGATGGGGAGTGGCCTGGGGGCGCTCGCGTTACAGGCGTGTGGGTTGCGCAATAAATCTACCCCACCACTCCCTACCCCATCTCCAACGACTACGCGTGCGCCTACCCCCACGGCAACGTCTACCCCTCTTCCCACGCGCCCCACAGCCACGCCCATATCTTCCTTCCAATCCCCTCACACGGATTACCTTCCCTCTGTGTACGGCCCTGCCGATTCTCCTCTTGCGGATCCTACCC
>JALWHQ010000499.1 GCA_026983525.1 Anaerolineae bacterium
ATGCCGTACCCCATTTTCACTTTTCACTCTTCACTTTGTACTTTTACTTTAGCGATTCGATGCGCAGGGTAGTATCGATGACGGCTTCGCGGCCATCGCGGTAGCGCACCGTGTCGCGAATGTGGACACTTCGCGCGTCGGAATAGAGAGCATCGATGATGGCCGCGTAGCGTTCGGCCAAGAATCGACGCCGCAACTTTCGGGTGCGCGTCATCTCCCCCTCATCCGCGTCGAACTCCTTGTGCAGCAACACGAAACGACGCACGCGCGCGGCAGGGGGCAACGTCTGGTTAACGCGCTCGACAGCCTCGCGAATTAGCCTGTACACTTCAGGCTTCTGCGCCAGGTCCGTGTACGTCGTGTATGCAATGCCTTGTTTTTCCGCCCAACGCCCTACGTTGTCGAAATCGATGGTGATGATGGCTGTCACATATCCCTTGTCCTTGTCGCCGATCGTCATGGCGTGGCTGATGTACGGGCTGAACTTAAGGCGGCCTTCGATGTACTGGGGCGAATAGCGCTCCCCGCCCGCCAGTTCGATCATGTCCTTCATACGGTCCAGGTAAATGAGGTGCCCATCCTCGTCCAGGTATCCCGCATCGCCTGTGCGGAACCAGCGGGTGCCCTCGTCGTCCACCCAGATGGCCTTTTCCGTGGCTTCGGGATTTTTGTGGTAGCCCGCGAAGAGGCCGGGGCTGGCGAGTAATATTTCCCCCTCTTCGGAGATCTTCACCCGCGCGCCGGGCAGGGGCTTCCCCAACGATTCGAACTTGATGTCGTCCTTGCGGTGGGCCACGGCCCCGCCACACACTTCGGTGGAACCGTAAATCTGGCGCAGGGGGAGCCCCAAGGCACGGAAGAAGCGGAACACATCGGGACTGAGGGCTGCGCCGGAGGTGTAGGTGGTGCGCGCCTTGTGCAGGCCAAATTGGCTGAGAAGGGGTTTGAAGACGAGAAGACGACCCAACGCGTACAGCGCGCGCAGGTGCGGCGGAACGGGCTTTTTGGCAAATTGAAGATCTGCGACCTTGTAGCCAATGGGCAGGAACAGGTTGTAGAGGAATCGATTTATCCAGGTGCTGTCCATCATCCGCACCTGGATGGTGGACACCAGGCTTTCCCACAGGCGAGAACTGTAGAGGAGGGCGTCGGGCGCGATTTCGCGAATGTTCTCCTGGACGGTCTCGGGGCTCTCCGTAAAGTTGAGGATGATGGCATCCACCGCGTGGGGCGCGATGTCCAAAGCCGCGCCGCCAATCCAGGCCAGGGGAATGAAGGACACGTAGTTGTCGGTGTCGTAACGGGGGTCGATTTCGCCAAAGGCTTTCACCGCGTAGATGAAGTTCTCATGGGTGAGCATGACCCCCTTGGGCAGGCCCGTCGTTCCCGAGGTGTAGCAGAACATGGCGTAGTCGGTGCCCTGTCCCTCTACAATGAGGGCGGGAAAGCGGTCGGGATGGGTCTCGGCCTCGCGCGCGCCCAGCGCTTCCACCTCACGAAAGTCCATGAGCCACGGGTCGTTATAGTGCCACATCCCCTTTTCGTCCCAATAAATGACCTTGCGCACCCGCGGCACCTGGTCCTTGATGGCCAGGAGTTTGTCCACCTGCTCCTGATCGCCCGCGAGAACGAACGTGGCGTCGGAGTGATTGACGACGTACTCCACCTCCTTGGGGGTCACGTCGGTGAAGATGCCCACCACTACGCCGCCCACGGCCATGACTGCAAGCGCGCCCCAAAGGTATTCCTTTTCGTTGTCGCCGATGATGGCTACCCTTTCCCCGCGCTGAAAGCCCAGTTCCAGAAGGCCCAGGCCGAAATTCCGCACGTGTTCGTACTCCTGGTCCCAGGTGTAAGGCTGCCAGATGCCCAGTTCCTTCTGGCGCACAGCGACTTTCTTGCTACCGCGAAAGCGGCGCACGTGGTGAAGCCAGTATTGAGCGAGTGTTTCGGGTTGGGTCATGGTGGTTGGGTGTTAGAGATTAGAGATTGGATATTAGAGATTGGATATTGGGTATCAGGTATTGGGTATTGGGTATGGTTACCACAGAATGCCTTCTTCGGTGCCAAGGTAGGCGCGAATAACGTCTGGGTTGTGGCGAATTTCGTCCGGCGTGCCCTCCGCTATCTTGCGTCCAAAGTCGAGCACGATGACCCTGTCCGCGATGTCCATCACCAGGCCCATGTCATGCTCGATGAGGACGATGGTCAGGTTGCGCAGTTCGTGCGCGTCGAGGATGTAACGGGCCATGTCCTCCTTCTCTTCCTGATTCATGCCCGTCATGGGCTCGTCGAGCAGGAGAAGGCGGGGTTCCAAAGCCAGGGCGCGTGCCAGTTCCACGCGCTTGCGCAGCCCGTAAGGGAGCGCGCCCACAATGGCCTTGCGCACGGGAGCCAGTTCCAGAAAATCGATGATCTCCTCCACCACACGGCGGTGTTCCAGATCCTCGCGATGAGCCCGCCCCCAGTAGATGATGCAATCCAACATGCCCGACTTCATGTGGATGTGCCGCGCGGCCATGATGTTGTCCAGGGTCGTCATGCCCGTGTACAGCGCGAGGTTCTGGAACGTGCGGGCAATGCCCAGTTTGGCAATCTGGTGGGGAGGTGTGCGGGTGAGATCGTGCCCTTCAAACAGAATGCGTCCCTCGTCAGGACGATAGAAGTGACTGATACAATTGAGGAGACTGGTCTTACCGGCGCCGTTGGGGCCGATGATGGCGAGAATTTCTCCCTCGTAAACGTCAAAACTGACGTCGCTCAGTGCCTGGACGCGTCCAAAACTGAGGGATATGTGCTGCACAGACAGTTGAACGGCGCGATTCGTCACGTCATTCTGCCCCCTCCTGGTGTGGGGGATAGTGTACGCCATTTCTCATGGGATGTCAAATAACCTCCCCCAAAGGCAGGTTTCCTACCTCCATCAACGCTTCTGAGGATGACCTACGGGCGTCCGCAACCAGTACACACCGATCCAGGTGGCGGCGAGTACAGGGCCCAGAGAAGTGACAGCGGCAAAAACCGGTGCCCATCCCTTTCCCCAACCAGAAGGTCCCAATCGCGCGAGGGGAAGCATACCAACGATCAACAATGCAACCCCGGCCGTCATCCATGGGGAAGCCAGACGCGCGCGAGGCCACCACATTAACTCTGCGCCACTTATCAAGCCCAAGGTTACAAACCCCAAAAGCAGCACGTGTAGGTAGGGCACACGCAACCCCAAAGATTCAGCCCACATCGCCACAGCGGGAGAGGTGGCCAACCATTGGGCGACAGCCTTCACTCCCAAAAAGAAGAGGGCTACGCGCCACCCAAAGTGCTCTTGACTGGAAGGCCACAGCGCCAGGACGTTGAAAAGCGTACCAATTGCTACCAAGAAGCCTCCAATACCCGCAATAAGCCGTAATCCCGGCGGAATAACCTGCAAGGGCACCCCCAAAAGGAAGACAACAGGCAACCCAGCAATCATAATATTCCGTCCCATGGACGCGGTGGCTTCCCGCTCGTGGCGAAACAGGGCATGCGCGAGCCCCAACACACCCAGCACAAACCAACCGTCCGAGAATTCTCCCAAAAAGAGATAAACCGCGGCGTTCTCCAAGAAAGGAGACTCAATGTGTGCAGCCACAAGGGCAGCGCGCGCCCACGCGCCCACAGAGGCCAACACCATGAACACCAACGCAGCATCCCAAAAACGTAAGGGAAGCGTACGCGTCACCCCGCGGGTAATCCGTATGTACAACACAACGAACACGTACCAAATCAACATGTTCAGGCTGGAAATCACGGTAGATAAGGGAATGCGGGCATTGAACAACGGCACAGGAGTGTACCCGTACAGCAAGAAGAAGGGGTAGGCTAACAACCCCAAAACCAGAGCGAGCACGCCCATGTGAACGAGTCTTTTCACGCGCGCGGGGCCAACAATCCTCGACAGATGGGCAGCAATCAGCGCAATGAGCGCAGGTGTGACCCAGCTGAAGTACATGAGGTGAGAATGGGCATGGCGAACATTGTTCCAAAGCAATCCTTGGGGCATGCCCACGATCAGCCCCCACCGTAGCAGGGATCCCGTCAAACCTGCCAACACGAACGCCCCCAGCGCGGCCAGCCACAAGCGCGACGTCGCCCTTTCCGCCATCAAGATCGTTCTCCTTTATAACGATAGCGCGAGCCTCTTCCGGTCAGGTAGGGGCACACGCCCATGTTTTATGACACCAAAATTCGATTATACTTCCATTCCACGGAGAAGGAGGAAAATGCGCCCAGAACTTGGCTCCCCGTCACGCCTCTATCGTACCGGAGCAGTCTGGGCTATCGACTTGGGACCGTCGACGCGACAAGGGACGGTCGGGTGCGGGTTTGGTATACCTTCCATCCCGTGAATCCCATCAGAGTCAGGAGAAGCCCCAGTGAGGTAAAAAAGAAGGGTGTACCTCTCCCGGAGAGCACGTACAATCCAATGACATGAAATTGACCAAAAGCGATTCCGAGAGAAATGACTATTAGAATGGCACGGGCCACAGGAGAGGTGTGTGCCATCCACAGCCAGAGCACGGTGGGGAGGAGTGCAAGGAGGAAAATGAGTTCGTAAGCGATAGCGAGTTGGGGGAGGGCGACCATGAAGGGAAAATAGCCGGACACGCGCAGTATTGTCTCCTGTTGGTCCCGCGGCCTTCCTATACGATAGTCACTCAGTGCAGCCACGACCAGGGCACCTGCGTACACAAGAGGAGCCACCACGTCTTTCCCGAGTACGTCAAGTCCCTCGACCGATACACCCAATCCCCCTAAAATGCGCTGTGCCAGACGTCCGAGAAAGAAAAAGGCGCTCATGATACTCGCATTATCTCGCGTTACAAACACCGCAGATCGGCGCCACAGACGTTCAGTGACGTACTGATACCACTGCTCTGGCGTCAGGAGCACGAACACCAACAGGAATATCCCCGTGGAAATAACAACACGGTAACGCCGGAAAACAAGCAGCGGCAGCAACAGAAGGAGTGGATACACCTTAATTCCAATCGCAAGGGCCAGCAAAAAGCCCGACAGCACCTCACTATGGCCCATCAAGATCAACGATAGGACAACAAGCAAGAGCACCTCGCCGTCCGCATTCCCACGACTCACCAAGTAAAGATAAGGATAACTCAAGGAGAGCAAGACAACCGTCGTAATGTACGGGTACACACCAATGGCCATATTTTTCTGGCTCTTTCGCGCGGTTGTGAACAGATGGGAATACAAAAGAGATATGGCTAGAGGCACAGCCAAGAGATTGAAGATAAAAATAACCACCTTGCCTACATCAAATGTCATAAACGCCAAAGGGGTCACAACGAGTGCTGAGACAGGGGGAGTAACAAAACCCAAAATAGCGTACATCGATTTTCCCTTCCAAAAGGACTGGGAAGCGGCATAGTACTGCCAGAAGTCAACGCCGAAGAACATGGGGTATATGAAGTACACAAGTTTGTCCGTAATACTTTGCCAGATGAGCATGACACCTACGTGGAGGGCCAAAATCCACTGTACAAGGTGAAGGGGGAAATATCGCTCCGTTAACTTGTCCATTATCCTTCGCCTGGTTCTTGAGCCTTTGATAGGGATGTTCATCTCCCGCGTGGGTCACGTGTCCTGTCCCGCGCTTTGGCGCAATTCGATGAGCGCGGCGCGCAGTTGGATAATACGATTGCGCAATGTAGCGTTATCCTGCTCCCGTCGCAATTGGGATTTCTTGAGCGCCAGTTCTGCGGCCAACTGACGCACACGACGCAACCGCTTGCGCTCCGCCGTGGTCAGCCCCTGGAAAGCGGGCTGTACTTGACGGATACGCTCGAAATCCTCCGAGGAGAGGGTATGCCCGACCTCTTCGGCAAGTTCCATTTCTATCAATCGCTTCTCACGCAGGATAGCCCCAATAAGAACGGTCAGTACAACGATGATTCCTCCCGCATCAAACATCAGGGTTAACAGGAAGGCTAAAATACTTACTTGAGCCAGGGTGATAGTGATATTGTGCAAAGCATGAAAGAGAATAGCCAGTGTCAAACCACCGAGAATGAGGGGGCCCTGGAGGATCCGTGGCCGTGAGCGCGCCAGCCCAAAACCAATGCCGGTAAACGCTGTGTAGAACGCATGGTTCAACCCAAATACGACTTGACGCAGCAACACGATGAAGGACCACGTGACGATACCTTCGCCCAGTCCCCCTACAAAGTAAAGAAGATTCTCCGTCATAGCAAAGCCGAACCCCACCAGCGCCCCGTAAATAATGCCATCGAGCACCCCGTCAAATTCCAACCGGCGATAGGTAAAGAGAATCCACAACATCACTCCTTTGGTCACTTCCTCAATAATGGGGCCTGTAATTCCCGCGTCCACAATGGACTGGAGCAATCCATCCCCGGGCATTGCCACACTCAGTTCGAGCATAATAGAGAGAAACGCGGCAGGAACTGCTCCCCACAGTAAGGCATACACCATGAGCCGCTTGGGTTCCTTTTCATATCGGTCGGCCCACCAGAGAAGCAAGGTGTACACGAGGGTGCTCACAACGACGATGATGACACTGGCAAACGCGGCCACGATCATGGACATACCTTCCACATTCGTTTTACAAGTTTGCTCAAAGTGCTGGTTCCATGCACCCACACGGGACTGGTCACGCCCACGTAAGTTGCCTCACGCAGTGACGCGCGCAGGCTATCCGCGTCGTGGAATGGAGGAAGCAACGTTACTACCCGCCCTAATTCCCAAAGGCTGTGCGCGTCGGAACCGCCAAAGCGTCCCAAGTTGTGTTCCCGCGCGAGGCGTTCCGCCTCTTCATTCATCCAGGCCTGGTGATTGCGCGCGTTGAAGACCTCGAGCGCATCGATCTTGTCAACGAAGCGCAGCGTGTTCTCTCGTCCCATAGCCGAGCCGCGCATCGTGTCCAAGGGGTGGGAGATCGCCACAACGGCGCCTTGATCGCGCAAGCGGGCCAACGCTTCCTCGGGCGGCAGCCCCTTTGGCACCTCTTCCCGCACGAAGAAGGCGATGAATTCCCCTGCGGTCGTCAACACCTCCTCGCCCACGATGATCAGGTCGGGGTCGATTTCCTTGGCCGCCAGAGCACCACGAATGGTATTGTGGTCTGTGACGAGGACCTTGTCCAAACCCAGGTCGCGCGCGTGGCGCACCAGAGCCTTGGGCTTTACCAAGCAATCGGGTGAATAACACGTGTGGCAGTGAAACTCGACACGCCAGACGGTACTCATCTCTCACTCTCGAGTGTTCCGCCCGAGGCATAGGCAGGATGTCCCGGCACTTCGTGACAGGCCCGACAGCGCGCCTCGTACACCTCCTCTGCCCCCACCATGATGACCGGATCATCATAGCGAGCCGGTTGCCCGTCAATGATGCGCTGTGTCCGGCTGGCCTCGTTTCCACACACCACGCAGATAGCGTGCAACTTGTCCACCCGTTCCGCCTTGGCCATGAGAAGGGGCATGGGGCCAAAAGGCTCCCCACGAAAGTCCAAATCAAGTCCGGCACAGATGACTCGAATCCCGCGATCGGCCAACGTATCTACGACATCCGCAATGCCCCAATCGAAGAATTGGACCTCATCAATGGCAACTACCTGTGTGTCCGGTTCCACACGCTCGAGGATCTCCTCGGCCCGTTCCACAACTTCTGCTTTGAAGACCATGCCATTGTGTGACGAGATCTTGTCCACCGCGTAGCGGATGTCAATGGCCGGCTTGAAGACTTGGACGTTCTGGCGCGCGATTTGAGCACGCCGTACGCGACGGATGAGTTCCTCCGTCTTACCGGAGAACATGCTCCCGCAAATGACCTCAATCCAGCCGCTATTCGGGTGATGATACATGGGTACTCCTCCATAAGCCCGCGCACCGGCGTTTCTTATTCACTGGACTTTCGACAAAGTCCCACGGTGTGGAGAAAGGCAAGGGGAGGGAAAAGGAGAAGTCTATATGTTGTGGCTCGGCTTCGCCGAGCCACAACATATAGACTCTCTTCCTCCCCTCTTTTCCCATCCTTCATTCCTGCCCATGGCCGTCACCGGCTGCTGCCCCATCGTCTTCGGGTGATCAGATCGGATGCAGGCCGGGAAATTCCAACCCCAAGGTTTCGTCCCATCCCATCATCAGGTTCAGACACTGGACGGCAGTGCCGGCAGCCCCTTTCATGAGATTATCAATAGCGCAAATGCTCACCACGCGCCCCGTCCTATCGTCCAGGACGAACCCCACATCCGCGTGGTTACTGCCGGCCAGGATCTTGGGCTCGGGCAGGCGGTAGATGCCCGTGCGCTCCTTGACAATGCGCACAAAGGGCTCATCCCGGTAGGCCTCCCTGTACATCCGCCACAAATCTTTTTCCGTCAGCGAGGCGTCCTTGAGGAACACGTGAGCAGTGGCCAGGGCACCCCGCACCAGTTCTATTGCTGTGACAGAGAGGTGCACCCTCGCGAGGGCGCCCGTTGTCGCCAGGGCCTGGATCACCTCGGCAGTGTGGCGGTGTCCTACAGCCGCGTAAGAACGCACGGCCCCGCTGCGCTCGGGATGGTGGGATGCTTCCGAGGGACGATTTCCTCCCTCGCTG
>JALWHQ010000500.1 GCA_026983525.1 Anaerolineae bacterium
CCGCCTCCGCCAAGGCACCGAGGTCACCATCTACGAGGAAACCACCTACCAAGGCGAACCCTGGTTCCGCATCGGCGACAACCGCTGGGTACACGGTGGCTGGGTGCGGATTGTCAGTGAAACACCCTCGGAGCCCACAACTCCCCGTCGCGGTATCGTCACCGCGTACCTCTTGAACGTGCGGGCGCGGCCCGGCGTCCGACCCGACAACCCACCCATCGACCGCCTCCGCCAAGGCACCGAGGTCACCATCTACGAGGAAACCACCTACCAAGGCGAACCCTGGTTCCGCATCGGCGACAACCGCTGGGTGCACGGCAGCTGGGTGCGGGTCATCACGACCCTCCCACGCCCCGCGGTGACTGAACAACCGGACAAGCCCATCCCCCTGCCCGTGGGATGGGTGGTGGCGAGCAGCCTGAACGTGCGCGCCCGTCCGGGGGTATCAGCGGACAACCCGCCCATCGACCGCGTCCACTACAAGGACACAGTACGCATTCTGGAAGAGCGGGTCGTGAACGGCGCGACCTGGTATCGCATCGGTGAAGACCGGTGGGTGTACGGCGGCTGGATAGGTGTGGCCCGCTACAAACCGCGACCGGCCAGCATCGGTGCGAACGAGCGATGGGTCGGCGTGTGTCTAAAGGAACAAACAGCCGTGGCCTATGAGGGAGATGAACCGGTCTATGCCGCGCTGGTGGCGACGGGGCTGCCCCAGTACCCGACAGTGCAGGGCATCTTCCGCACTTGGCTCCGTCGCAAGTGGGGGAAGATGTCCGGCGGAACCCCCGGCACGGGAACCTATTACTACCTGGAAGATGTGACGTGGACGATGTACTTTTACCAGGGGTACGCCCTACACGCTGCTTACTGGCACGACGCGTTTGGTCGACCTCGCAGTCACGGCTGTGTGAACATGAGCCCTTACGATGCCTGGTGGGTTTTCCAGTGGAGTGGTGAAGTCGGCGACCGGAGTCCGGTGGTATACGTATATTGGGCGTGAAGAAAGTGAAAAGTGAAGAGTGAAGAGTGAAAATGTGGCGTGCGCGGATTTTAGGCGAGATAGGTATCAGGTATTGGGTATCGGATATCGTGTCACCAATACCTGATACCCGATACCTGACACCCGATACCCAAGGCGTGCATGGCAGGGGGTATGTTACGGGAACTTCACATCCATAACTTCGGTATCATCAATGACCTGACGGTGCCCTTTGCGCCCGGGCTGAATGTGCTGACGGGGGAGACGGGCGCGGGCAAGTCCATGATCGTGGACGCGGTGAGTGCCATTCTGGGGGCCCGTGCTCAGCCGGAGTGGCTGCGCGCGGGCGAAAAGAGCGGCTACGTCGAGGGCATCTTCGAACTCGAAGGAGACGTGGCCCAGCGCGTGAGCGCGTTTCTACGCCAGGAAGGGCTGGACGACGAAGAGGGCGTGCTCATCCTGTCGCGGGAAATGCGCGCCAACGGGCGCACCATCGCCCGCGTGAACGGCCGGGCCGTCACTGCCTCGCTCCTGGCAGAGTTGGGCGCGCTGCTGGTGGACATCCACGGCCAGGGGGACCACCTTTCCCTCCTCAAACCCCGCACCCACCTCTTTCTCCTGGACCGCTACGCGCACCTGGACGAGTTGCGTTCGGCATTAGCGGAGGAAGTGGCCCGCCTGCGCCATGTGCGGCGGGAACTTGAGCACCTGCGCACACACGCCCGCGACCTCGCTCAGCGCGCCGACCTCCTCGCCTACCAGATTCAGGAGATCCACAGCGCCAACCTGGAGCCGGGCGAGGACGAGGCCCTGGAATCGGAACGTCGCCGCCTCGCCCACGCCGAGCACCTCATCCAAGGCATCGAGGAAGCGATCCTGGCTCTGGAAGGGGACATGGGCACGACGCTTGGGGCCATCGACCTGGTGGG
>JALWHQ010000501.1 GCA_026983525.1 Anaerolineae bacterium
GCCCCGGCCCGTCGAAGCGGAACACGCGAGCCACGCTCAAGTCGATGCCGTGCGGCTGCACCTGGGCCTCCGGATCCAGGAGATTCTCCACCAGGGGTGGGTCTTGCTTCAAACGAGCGAGCAATTCCTCACGAACTAATGCGCGCATTAGTTACTCCCATTGGCTTGTATTAGGGATAAAAAGTAGTGTGGTGCTGTTGACCATATGCGCGACAGCACCACACTGGATGCCATGATGAAAGTACGCCCTTAAGGATCAACACGGGACTTTATCGAAAGTCCAACAGCCAGATTTAATACAGGAACATGGGCAGGCCTTCGACTTTCCGGATCTTAGGGCGATACTGTTCAGGGTCATAGAACGCATCCACGTCAAGGGTGCGCGAGCCTTTGGCCACCTCGTCGAGGGAGACAAGTGTATATTGACCCTTTTGAAGGGCTGTCATCAAGCCACTTTTGCCTTGGGCCAGCGCGTCCACAGCCAGTGTACCGTAATTCATAGCCACCATCCGATCCAGCATGTCAGGTGGCCCTGACCTCATTACGTAGCCCAGTTGCTGGTACATAGTGTTGATGCCCGCCCGTTTCTTCACCTCCTCGGCAAAGATGTGTCCGATGCCCCCCAACTTGCGATGGCCGTAAGCGTCCGCTTCTCCAGAGAGGACCATGGAGCCGCCCACGGGATACGCTCCCTCGGAGATGATGAGAATGGCATAGTGAGATGGGTTGCGCTCCCGATCCTCTGCGAGAAGTTGGATGAGGCGATCGGTGTCGAATGGAACCTCGGGAATGGCGATACGATCCACGTCCGCCAGTAAGCCCGAGAAGAATGCGGTTTCCCCCGCGTAACGACCGAAAACCTCAATAACGCCGATGCGCTCATGCGAACCTACTGTGGTGCGAAAATCGGTGACCAAGTTGACAACCCGAGTGATGGCGGTGGAAAAGCCAATACAGTAGTCGGTACCGCGTACATCATTGTCCATGGTCTTGGGAATGCCCATAACCTGAAATCCTTCTTGATGTAAACGGTCAGCATACCCAAGAGTGTCATCCCCTCCAATGGTGATCAGCGCGTCCAGGTTGAGGAAGTCCAGAACGCGTAGGACGTGACGTGTACAGTCATAAGTGCCTTTTTCTGTGAGTATTTTGTCCTCATCCCGCACAAAGGGGGGAACCTTCTCCGGGCGAATGTTGCTGGGGTTGGTACGAGAACTGTGCAGAAATGTACCCCCTGTCCTGTCGATGGTACGCACCACGTCGGGAGTGAGGGCAACCGTCCACCGGGTAAGGGTCCCCGGGTCATCCGGGTTGATACTCATCGGGCCAAGCCAACCGCGCCGCAGACCAAGCACTTCGATGCCGTACATGTGTGCCCGTCGAACAACGGCTTTGATGGCCGCGTTGAGGCCAGGCACATCTCCTCCTCCGGTAAGGATGCCAATACGTTTATGCTTGGTCATGCTGTGCCTCCTTCGTATCGGTCGGATTTTGGACACTCTGCCATTTAACTCCGACAAAGAAAAAAGCCCACCCCCCACCTACCATAGGTGGAACAGTGGGCTTCGTTGACCACTTCATTCTACCCTCAATCGTGGTAATCTGCAAACTTGTGGCCCTCCGGAAGGGGAGAGAAGGCGGTTTATTGGGAGAGGTAGGATAAAACCTATGGGAAGAATCTGGAAGGCCATATCGAAGGCGCGACTGCTTCATGCGCGCCCGATGAGGCGTGTTCCCGAGAGTGAGTATACCAATCGTGTATTGATTACACGTGTCCCAGCGCCTCCGCGCGCAGGCGCTTGAGGCGCTTCATGACCTCGTTGGCGCCCCGCCCGAAGTAGTCGTGCAGGAGCACGTATTCGGCGAAGAGTTGGTCGTACACGCGCGTGTGCTCGGGGTTCGGGCGGTAGGCACGCTCCTCCAGGTGGGCCATGTGGCGCGCGGCCTCCACCAGGTTCTCATACCCACCTGCTTCCTTCCCCGCGGCCACGGCCGCGTGCATGGCCGCGCCCAGCGCGCCCGCCTGTTTGGACGCGGCCACCCGTATCTCTCGCCCTGTCACGTCCGCGTAGATCTGCATGAGCAGGGGATTGCGGTCGGGCAACCCGCCCGAGGCAATGATTTCCCTCACCTCGATGCCGTGTCTCTCGAAAGCCTCGATGATCATGCGCGTTCCGAACGCGGTGGCTTCCAACAGGGCGCGGTAGATGTCCTCCGCGCGTGTCTGCAACGTGGCCCCGACGATGAGGCCCGTGAGGTCCGCGTCCATGAGCACGGAGCGGTTGCCGTTCCACCAGTCCAGGGCCAGCAGCCCGTGCTCGCCGGGCTTCTGCCGCGCGGCCCACTCCTCCAGCACCTTGTGCACGCTGATGTTGCGCTGACGCGCCTCGTCATGGTAGGCGGGAGGCACTCCGTGCTTCACAAACCAGCCGAAGATGTCGCCCACCGCGGCCTGGCCCGCCTCGTACCCGAAGTAGCCGGGGATGATGCCGTCCTCGACCACGCCGGCCACGCCTTCCACGAACTGCTCGGTTTCCCCCAGCAGCATGTGGCAGTTGGAAGTGCCCATGATGATCACCATGCGACCTGGCTCGACCACGGTGGACGCGGGCACGCACACGTGCGCGTCGATGACGCCGACGCTGACCGCGATGCCGGGGCGCAGGCCCATCATGGCTGCCATGTCGGGGCGCAGGCCGCCCGCGCGTGTGGTGAGGGGATAGATATCGCGCGAGAGTTTCTCGTCCACCACGTGGCGCAGCCGCGGGTCCAGCGCGGCGAAGAAGTCCTCACTGGGGTAGCCATCGCGCTTGCTCCACATGCCCTTGTAGCCCGCGCTGCACACGTTGCGCCGCTCGTTCCCCGTCAGTTGCCAGACGATCCAGTCCGCGGCTTCGATGAAGCGGGCCGCGGCCTCGTACACCTCGGGCGCGTGGTTGAGAGTTTCCCAAATCTTGGGGAAGAGCCACTCGGAGGAGATCTTGCCGCCGTAGCGGCGCAGCCAGGGTTCCCCTCGCTTGCGGGCCACCTCGTTGATGCGGTTGGCCTCGGGCTGGGCCGCGTGGTGCTTCCACAGTTTGACCCAGGCGTAGGGATTGTCCCGCCATTCGGGTTTCAGGCAGAGGGGGGTACCCGCGTCGTCGGTGGGCATCATGGTGCAGGAGGTGAAGTCGGTGCCGACCCCGATGATGTCGTCGGGGGAGACGCGGCTTTCGCGCACGACGCGCGGCACGGCCTCACGCAGGACGTCGATGTAGTCCCCTGGGTGTTGCAGGGCGAAGTCGGGGGGCAGGCGGATGTCCGTGCCGGGGAGGACTTTGTCGATGACGCCGTGGCGATAGGGATGGACGGCCGTGGCTACTTCTTCGCCCGTGCGCACGTCTACCAGCACAGCCCTGCCTGACTCGGTGCCGAAGTCGATGCCGATGACGTAAGGCATTGGACTTCCCTCCTTTGGACGGTGGACGATGGACGATAGAGGATAGACCATCGTCCATCGTCCATCGTCAAATCAATCGTCAAATCATCTCCAGCAAGCGCTGGTACGCACCCTCCCATCGTTCTGTATCTCGTGGCTCGTATGTGTGGCGCTCGACCGAGGCGGCGATGGCCGCGCGGCCTTCGGCGATGTTCGCCAGGTGGCCCGCGGCGACGGCCTGAACCATGATGTTGCCCAGCGCGGTGGCCTCCACAGGGCCGGCCACCACGGGCCGCGCGCACGCGTTCGCGGTGTACTGGCACAGCAAGGTGTTGCGGCTCCCGCCGCCCACCACGCGCACCACCTCGATGGGGTGTCCGACCAGGCGTTCGACGGCCTCCAGCACCCAGCGATGTTTGAGGGCCAGGCTCTCCAGACAACAGCGCACGATCGCGCCGTGGTCCTGGGGCACGGGCTGGCCCGTGCGCGCGCAGTAGGCGCGAATTGCCGCAGGCATGTCCGTGGGGTGGAGAAAGTCCGCGGCGTCGGGGTCGATGAGGCAAGTAAAGGGTGGGGCCTGCTCGGCCAGGGCCAGCATCTCCTCCCAGGTGTAGGACTTCCCCTCGCGCGCCCACTGCCGACGGCATTCCTGGAGCAGCCAGAGGCCCGTCATGTTGTGCAGCAGGCGGATGGTGTGGCCGACGCCGCCTTCGTTGGTGAAATGGAAGCGCAGCACGTCGTCGTTGATGATGGGCTCGGCAATTTCCACGCCCATCAGGCTCCACGTGCCCGCGCTGATGTACGCGCTGCGCTCGTCCAGGTCGGGAACTGCGGCCACCGCGCTGGCCGTGTCGTGGCTGCCCGGCGCGATGACCTGCACGCCCGCGGGCAGTCCACAGGCCTCGCGCACCTCCGCGCGCACGTGGCCCACCACCGTGCCGGGATCCACAGGGGGCAGGAAAAGGTGGGGCGGAATGCCCAGGCGCGCGGCCAGGTCCGCATCCCACTGCCGCGTGCGGGCATCCAGAAGTTGGGACGTGCTGGCGATGGTGTACTCAGTCTGCTTCTGGCCCGTGAGCCAGTAGTGGAACAGGTCGGGCATCATGAGCAGGGTGTCGGCCACCTCCAGGGTGGGGTCGTCGTTCTCCACCATGCTCAGCAGTTGGTAGAGGGTGTTCAACTGCATGAACTGGATGCCCGTGCGGGCGAAGATTTCCTCCTTGGGAACGCGCGCGAACGCGCGCGCCATCATGCCGTCCGTGCGCGCGTCCCGATAGTGGTACGGGTTGCCGATGAGATGCCCTGTCCTGTCCAGCAGCGCAAAGTCCACTCCCCAGGTGTCCACCCCCAGGCTGACAAGGGGGTTGGACGCGGACGCGGCGTAGCGCGTCAGCCCCTCCTGCACATCCTGCCACATGCGCAGCACGTCCCAGTGCAGATGGCCGAGCACGTTCACAGGGCCGTTGGGAAAGCGGTGCACTTCCCGCAGGTGGAAGCGCGCGCCATCCCACGTGCCCGCCATCACGCGTCCGTTGGACGCGCCCAGGTCGATGGCAATGAAATCCAAGCCGTGAATGGACATAGGCGTTGCCTTTCGGTGTGATGAACGGTGTCCAATACCCGATACCCAATACCCGATACCCAATACCCGATACCCGATATCAGGTATCAGGTATTGGATATCGGGTATGGACAATCATCCGTACAATGGCCCGTAGGTTTTACACGCCCGAAAATCCGCGCCCATCGGATCCTGCACGCCGAAGGTGGTCCAGGCCGCGGGCCGCCAGACGCGCTCCAGGGGCACGTTGTGCATGTACACGGGTATGCGCAGCATGGAGGCCAGGGTGATGAGCAGGTGGCCGATGTGACCGTAACTGACCACGCAGTGGTTCGCGCCCCAGTGGTACATGACGTTGTACACGTCGCGGAAGGGGCCTTCGCCCGTGGTGTTGGGCACGAACCAGGTGCTGGGCCAGGTGGGGTTGGTGCGCGCCTCGAGCACGTCCGCCACCTCGTCGGGCAGGTCCACACTGTAGCCCTCCGCGATTTGCAGCACAGGGCCCAAACCCCGCACCAGGTTCAGGCGGAACATGGTCATAGGCATCTGCCCGCGCGTGCGGTAGCCCGAGGAGAACCCGCCCCCGCGGAAGTACTCGGTGAGCGCGGGATACCAGGTGGTCGCGTCCAGGGCCGCCTTCACCTCTTCTGGGGTGATCTCCCAGTAGGGTTTGAGCGCTGGCTGACCATCCTTGCGCTGCACCCCCGTGCCGTCCAGCGCGGCCGCGCCCGAGTTGATGAGGTGCAACACGCCGCCCGCGGCTAGCCCTTCCAACTCGTGCCCCGTCACCCGCTTCACCGATTCAGGGCTCCAGTAGGTGCGCACGTCCGCGAAGATCTGGGCCGTGCCCGTGAGCAGGTGGCCGAACAACATGCCCACCGCGTTGAGCGCGTCGTTTTCCGTGGCCATGATGAAGGGCTCGCGGATGCCGTTCCAGTCGAAGGAGGAGCAGAGCATGGCCTCCATGAAGTCGCCGTTGGGGAAGTGGTCCGTCCATTGGCGCTGGCCCTGGAAGCCTGCGGCAATGGCGTTGAAGCCCAGGGCCTCCTCCTCGTAGCCCATCTCCGCCAGTTTGGGGTTGCCGATCATCATGTCACGGGCGATGATGGTCATCTTGACCACCGTCTCCCAATCCTTATCCTTCTGCTCGCGGGTCCGCTGGAACTCGGGCGGGTTGTAGTCCTTGCCCTCCTTGCAGTAGGTCTTCACCCACTGCATGGCCCGCTCGAACTCCTCGGGATCGTAGATGCCCTCCTCCATGCGGCGTACGAACTCGGTCATGTCCACGGTCTGGACGCGCATGCCCAGGTACTTCTCGAAGAAGTCGTGGTCCACCAGGGAGCCCATGATGCCCATGGACACGCCGCCCAGGGAGAGGTAGGACTTGCCCCGCATGGTGGCCACGGCCAAGCCCGCGCGGGTGAAGTCCAGCAACTTCTGGGCCACGTCATCGGGGATGGTGGTGTCGCCGATGTCCTGGACGTCGCGGCCGTAGATGCTGAAGGAGGGCAGGCCCTTCTGGTTGTGGGCGGCGGTGACCGCGGCCAGGTACACCGCGCCGGGGCGCTCGGTGCCGTTGAAGCCCCACACGGCCTTGGGGCGCAACGGGTCCATGTCCATGGTTTCCGCGCCATAGCACCAGGCGGGGGTGACGGTGATGGTCAGACCCACGCCCTCGCGCGCGAACTTCTCGTCCGCCATCGCGGCCTCGGCCACGCCACCGATGCAGGTGTCCGCGATGACACACTCCACGGGCAGGCCGTTGGCATGGCGCAGGTTGGAGGAAATGAGGTCGGCCACCGCGCGCGCCAGGGCCATGGTGTGGCCTTCCAAGGATTCGCGCACCCCCTTGCGGCGCCCGTCGATGGTGGGCCGAATACCGACCTTGGGCATGGCGCCGATAAGGCGGTTTTGCGGTGGGGTCATCGGGAAATCGTTGGCGCTCATCGTCGTTCACCTCCTGTGGAAAGTGGAAAGTGGAAAGTGCAAAGTGAAAAGTGAAAAGTGAAAAGTGAAAAGCGAAAAGTGAAAAAGGGGGAAGGGTCGTGCGTCGTGCGTCACACGTCGTGCGTCTTGCGTCGTTCGTCGTTCGTTACTCCTTACTCCTCAATCGTTACGCATTACGCATTACGCATCACGCATCACGCATCACACATCACGCACTACGTACACTCATCACGCCCTCCCCAAAATACGCTCGATTTTGCCCTCTATCGCTCGCGCCTCCTCGGGGCGCAGGGCCCCCATCTCCAAGTCCACGTGAAATGTCCCGCCAGGCGGCAGGGTTTTGATGTTGCCCTTGGCCTTCTCCGCGGTGTAACCCTCGGGCTCCGCGGTGGCGGGCAACACCAGACCCAGCGCGTCCTGGTCGGGTGTGCGGCAAATCCAGCGAATGCCCTTGTCCAACTGGTCGGGACGATGGCGCACGTAGTCGGCCTGGCCGTCAGGGTGGATGTGAAGGCTGTGCGCCCAGCCCTCTTCATCGGCCAGGTAGTCCACGGTGAAGACGACTTCGGGGTCGAAGAAGAGGCCAGGGCGCAGGACGTTGTGCTTCTCTGGATGATGGGCGAGTTCCTCCAGGAAGGCTTCGTAGTCCGGCGGGGGGTGAATGTGGGACGGAATGCTGCGCCGCACGCGCACGTGTTCGGGGGTGCAGGGCGCGCTGTACACCAGGCGACCGTTGTCCACAGGCCGAAAGTTGATGTGCGCCAGGTACATGAGTTCCATGGGCGTGCGCTTGAGATTGGTGACCGTCAGATGAAGCCGAATCACGCCCGAATTCGCGTACAGCCGCACCGTAGGTTCGGCCACATAGTCGGTGTTGAACGCGACCGTGTAGCGATAGCGTCCTCCCAGCCCCAAATACGGCCCCCGATCGTCTTTCCCGAGCACCAGGAACGCGTCCCGATAGGGCGCGTTGGGCAGTTCCCCGTGAAGGGGGTGCGTATCCTGCGCGGAGGGCACGCCCATGGCGGTGATGCCACAATGAATGAAGAACGCGCCGTAGGTGCGCAGGTACTCGGTCGTGGGGTTGGGTTCCTCGAACATGGACTTCATGGTCAGGTTGCGGCCGTAGAAGTGGGCCGACCAAATCTGTTGCCCCTGAAAGGGAAGCATGACCAGGTCGCCCACATCGTTCTTCAGGCGCACGGCCGCCACGCCTGTGGAAAAGCGGAAGCCCGTTGCCTCGAAAGGAGGCTTGCGCAGCAGCAGGCGTTCCTGGCTGCTGAATTGTTCTGGATACAGGGGAACCACCCATTCCGCGGACATGTTGGTTTTCCTCTACCCTTTGATGGCTCCAATGAGCAGACCACGGGCGATGTACCGCTCGAGCAGGATAGCCACCGCGATGACGGGCACAATCATGATCAGAATGAGCACGGACATATACCACCACTGAGGCCCGCGCGTCGCGTTCTGCGCGGCCACCAGCAAGGGCATGGTCTGCGCGTTGGCGCTGGACAGGAACAACGCCAACAGGTATTCATTCCACGAGAAGACCAGGACGAGCAGGAAAGTCGCCACCAGGCCAGGCAGGGAGAGGGGGAGCACGATGGAGAGGAAGATGCGAAAGCGCGAGGCCCCATCGAT
>JALWHQ010000502.1 GCA_026983525.1 Anaerolineae bacterium
CCGGTTCCCCTCCCGACGCCCACCCTCCTCATGTCGCCTACGGCCGCGTTGGGCCTCCCCTTCGCCCTGCGTGGGAGTGTCCGCCATGATGACGCCTGCGGCGGGCCCGCTATCCTGGGCACGGTTTGGACAGAGGACGGGCGCCCTTTGCCGGGGGTGACGGTGTGGTTGGAGGACGAGGGGGGGAAGTCGGTGACCCAGGTGAGCGCATCCCAAGCAGGGGCAGAAGGAACATACCGGTTTGCGCTGGATAGCACCCCCAGGCGATATTCCCTCTGGATTGTGGATGAGGGTGGAAATCCCCTGAGTCCGCGCGTGGAAATCCTCCACCGGTTACCCAACAGCGGGTACGAAGCCTTCCCGTGCCACTACGTGGACTGGGTACGGAGCAAGTGAGCCATGCACATTCCGCTGGACCCTGAGGAGATCGAGACGTTACGGCGCAAATACGGCGACTTCCCCATCGAGCATGTGACGCTTCGAGTGGGAGAGGCCTTTTTCCAAAGGGCCCGCACCCCCATAGGCAAGGAACGCCGGGCGGAGATCCTCGCCGTTGTGGTGGCCCCCTCGGGGCGCGTGCTGGTTCACACAAAACGCTTTTATCCGACCGGGGTTTATCGCCTGCTTTCCGGCGGCATCGGGACGGGAGAGTTGGTCGAGGAAGCACTGCAGCGTGAAATATTCGAGGAAACCGGGCAGCGCGTGAAGGGAGCGTGTCTTATCGGCGTCCTTCGTTACACCATCGAGCACGGGAACACCCGGGTAGAATTTGCTTCTTACGTGTACCGGGTGGACGTCGAGGATGAGAGGGTAGAGGTCAACGACGTTGAGGAAGAGATCGACGACTTTCGCTGGATTTGGCCGGTCGAGTTGAGGGAAATTCGCGAGGCGTTGCTCCACGTGCCCGAAGAGTGGAAGGACTGGGGGGTCTTTCGCGCCCTGGGGCACGATTTCGTCTTGAAGTACGGGAACCGTTGTGGGTTGCGTGTGTGACTACCGTCGGACCGGGGGTGGTGGAATTCGCTGTTGCCACAACGTGGCAAAGAGGTAAACGCTGGCAATGAGGTATACGAGGTGGAAGGCAATATCGCCGTTGCCTCCCAGGTCATTGACCAACGCGGCAATGATGAGCCCCAGGGACATTCCCACCGTCAAACTGACGACCAGGACTCCACTGCCACGCACGATTTCCCGCACGAACTCGGGGCTCCACATTTTTTCTCCTCTCCCCAGGTGGGTAGTACTTTGGTACCAAGATTGTGCTCCCTTTTAGTTGACAGGACAAGGATTCACGATGAGGACACAAGGCTTGTCAACGCTGTGGGCGGGCATATGGCAGATGTCCAAATTATCCCGACATTGGACGGACCGAAGGCTGGCGCACAGCGGGCTTGAATGCTGATAAGCCCCGGATGAGGAGAGCGTATGGGAAGGCTCCGAACGCTCCCGTTCTTGCCAGACCGACACACATGCAGAGGGTAGAAAGAAATGAGCGTTGGCGCCGCGTTGCGCGAGTTGCAGACAAATGCCGCTTTCATGTCCCAGGTCACGGCCTGGCATGTTCTGCCTCCGGTCGCGCCGCGCACCGCTCCCTGGCCTCTGCCCCTTCATCCCCAACTTCGCGAGGTGCTCAACCGACAAGGCATTTCCGCTCCATACCTCCACCAGGCACGCGCCATCACAGCCCTCGCCCACGGTCGCGATGTCATCCTCGTCACGCCCACGGCCTCCGGCAAGAGTTTGGTGTATCTGGTCCCCCTCTTTCAGTCCCTGTTAGAAGACCCCCGCGCGCGCGGGCTCCTCCTGTTCCCCACCAAAGCCCTGGCCCAGGATCAGCGCCGCCGGATCGAGGCGTGGGCCGGCGCCCTTGGGTTGACGAACGCGGTCGGCGTGTACGATGGGGATACCCCGCAGCAGGAGCGGGCGCGCGTGCGACGTCAGGCCCGCCTGCTGATCACCAACCCGGACATGCTCCACCACGGTATTCTTCCCCACCATACGCGCTGGGCCGACCTCTGGCGGGGGCTGCGCTACATCGTGCTGGATGAGGTTCACACCTACCGGGGGATATTCGGCGCTCACGTGGCGAATGTCCTGCGTCGTCTGGCGCGCGTGCTTGCCTTCTATCAGGGCAAAGAAGAAAAGTTGGCAGGGCGTGGGACGTTGTGGGGGCACGTGCGCCTGATCTACGCCTCGGCGACCATTGGCAACCCGGCCGACCTGGTGCGCCGACTCACCGGTCGTGAATCCACGGTCATTGACGAAAGCACCGCACCTCATCCCGCGCGCACCCTCATCTTCTACAACCCACCCCTTGTGGACGCGACCACGGGGATGCGGCGCAGCGCGCTGCTCGAAGCGCGACGCCTGGCCCTTCACTTTCTACGCCACAACGTGCAGACCGTCCTGTTCGCGCCCTCCCGCCGCAGCGTGGAGGTCTTGCTCACCTACCTGCGCGACGCGGCAAGCGAAGTGGGCCTCCCCCCCGAGGCCATTCGCGGTTACCGGGGGGGCTATCTCCCCGCCACCCGTCGGGCTATCGAGGCTGGCCTGCGGGATGGCTCCGTGCGCGCGGTGGTTGCCACCAATGCCCTGGAATTGGGCGTAGACATCGGTTCCCTGGGGGCCAGCATCTTGGTCGGGTATCCCGGATCCATTGCTGCCATGTGGCAACAGTTCGGTCGCGCCGGGCGTCGGGATGAAGGAGGGGTGGGGGTTTACATTGCCGGGGCCGGAGCCCTCGACCAGTATCTGGTGACGCACCCCGAGTTCGTGCTGCGTGCATCCCCCGAACACGCGCTTGTCGCCCCCAACAACTTGCACGTCCTTCTGGCCCACGTACGCTGCGCCCTCTTTGAATTGCCCTTCGATGAGGACGAACCCTTTGGGGATTTCTCGCCCACGAGGGAGGTTCTCGACTTTCTTGTGGAGGTGGGGGAAGCCCGCCGCGCGGGCAGGCGCTTCTATTGGCTTGGGGAAGATTACCCTGCCGCGGAAGTTTCCCTGCGCACGGCCGCGGGCGAACGGGTCGGCATCTTCGAGGATCGGGAGGGGCGCGCCGTGTTGTTGGGCGAAGTGGACAGGGTATCAGCGCCTCGGCTGGTGCACCCCGGCGCGATCTACCTGCACGAGGGGGAGACCTACATCGTGGACGATTTGGACTGGGACACATTGACCGCGCGCGTGCGCCCTGTCCAGGTCGAATACTACACCCAGCCCCTGGTTAGCGAGTCCCTCACCGTGCTGGAGGAATGGCAAGGCGACGAGCGCGGGAGCACGGCTCGGTACCTGGGCGAGGTGCGCGTGCGATCCCAGGTGGTGGCTTTTCGCAAGGTGCGGTGGTACACCCACGAAGTGTTGGGCATCGAGGAAGTGGATGTGCCCCCGCAAGAGATGGAGACGATTGCCTACTGGCTGACGTTTTCCGCCGGGGTGTTGGAGCAACTGCGCGCCCAAGGGCTCTGGCGGTCGGATGCCATCCTGGATTACGGCCCCAACTGGTCGGCCCAGCGGCGTCGCGCCCTGGAGCGCGATGGGTACCGGTGCCAACGCTGTGGCGCCCCTCACACGCCCGAGCGCCCCTTGCACGTCCACCACATTCGCCCCTTCCGCACCTTTGGCTACATCCCCGGTGTGAACGATGCCTACCGCGAAGCCAACCGGTTGGACAATCTGATCACCCTCTGCTCCCGCTGCCACCGGTTGGCCGAGGCGGGCGCGCGGCTGCGCACGGGCTTCAGCGGCGTCGCCTACGCGCTGGGAGAACTCGCCCCCCTCTTTGTCATGGCCGCGGCAGGTGACATCGGACAGGTGGTGGAAGCCCAGAGCCCCTACACCGGCCTGCCGACCATCACCCTGTACGACAACGTGCCCGGTGGTATCGGCCTGGCCGAACGGTTGTACGAGGTGCACGAGGACCTGCTCCGCGCGGCGTGGGAGCGCATCCGCGGGTGTGCGTGCGAGCACGGATGTCCGGGCTGTGTGGGGCCCGTGCTCGTGACCGAAGCCTCGGCAGATGACGCGGACGTGGACACGAAGACGTTGGCCCTGGCCCTTCTCCAGGCTGTGCTGGAAAGTTTGTCCGAATCCCCCGCCTGAGTATGCTTGGGTATGCCGGAGGAAGAGACACGCATAGGGGAGGCCACTCGTGCCACGCATTCTACTGACGAACGACGACGGCGTACACGCGCCCGGCCTTCTGGCGCTAAAGAAGGCATTGGAAGGATTGGGGGAGATCATTGTCTTCGCCCCCGACCACAACTGGTCGGCCGCGGGGCACACCAAGACCATGCACAAACCCCTGCGGGTGGAGGAAACCACACTCGAGGATGGATCCCCCGCGCTCACCAGCAACGGTGCCCCCTCCGACTGTGTAGCGCTGGCCGTCCTGGGCCTGGTAGACCCTCCCATCGACCTGGTCATTTCGGGCATCAACCTGGGCGCCAACATGGGATACGACATCACATATTCGGGCACCGTCGCCGGCGCCATGGAAGCCGTGGTCAACGGTATCCCCGCCATTGCCGTGTCCCAGGAGATCCAGGCGGGGGTGGACGTGGACTTCTCCACGGCCGCGAGCGTGGCGCGTCGTATGGCGCAACTCGTGCTGGAACGCGGCCTCCCTCCGGACACCTTTCTGAACGTGAATGCTCCCGCCCGACCGGCGCGCGTTCCCCCTGAGGTGGTGGTGACGCGGCTGGGCCGCCGCGTCTACCGGGACGCGCTCATTCGTCGGGAGGATCCGCGCGGCCGCCCCTACTACTGGATCGGGGGAGATCCCCCAACGGGCGTGCCCGAGCCCGGCACCGACGTGGGCGCGCTGGCCGAGGGCAAGGTGTCCGTCACCCCCATTACCATGGACATGACCCACTATCGCTTCCTGGCGGACTTGCGCACCTGGCCCCTCACACATTCATTGGAAGACGGGGAAGGGCGATGACGTTCAGGCCACTTCCCCCCCTCAAGCGTTTCTACGACTGGGGCGCGCTCGTCACCGGATGGCTCGTGCTCTTTCTCCTTGTGACCCTGTGGAGTCGGCGGCCCTTCTCTTTCACCACCTACATCGGCTGGCTTGCTCTCATCGCCTTGGGCATTGTCTGGGGCCTCCTGACCTACCGGGCCGTGGCCCTGGCACGGATGCGCTACAGCGTGGATCGAAACGCGTTGCGCGTGCGCTGGGGGTGGAGCACCCTTGTTGTGCCCATGCCCGAGATCATAGAGGTACACCGGCCGGGGAGCGTGGAACCCCCCTCCTCTGCCTCATGGTGGCGTTGGCCTGCGCCCCACGTGTGGAGAAGAAGGGACGGCGAGCGAACGTGGTACGCGTTTGCCACGCGCCCGCTCTCCGAGGCGTGGATCTTCTGCGGTGCCGACGTGTGCCTGGCGATCAGTCCCGAGGATGGAGAGGCCTTGCTTCGTGAGGTGAACCGTCGTCGCGCGTTGGGGGCCAACCGTCGCCTTGCCCTGGAGTGGGAGCATCCTCGCCTGGCCCGCTGGCGTATTTGGCAGGATACCTACGCGTTGCTGGGCTGGCTGGCCGGGGTCGTGTTCCTTGTTCTCATCTGGGGAGAAGCCGCGCGGCGAGCCGACTTACCCACCCCCCAACGGCTGGCCGAGTTATCGACGCTGGTTCTCGCTGTAGATTGGATTCTGGGGCTCATAGCCTACCGGCGGGAACGGTTGGCCGCGCTGCTCCTCTGGTGGACGGGCAGTGTGGTGCTGGCCGTGCTGCTGATCGGTTTGTGGACGAGCCGTATATAATGATATTTCCTTGTGCCTATGCGCGACCAGACTCAGGATATCCAACAGGATCGTTGATTTCGCCGCTACACCGGTCGGCAGTATAATGGCCGTAGTCTTGTGGATAATCTCGTTAACGTAGATCGCTACTGTGACGGGTAAAGAGGTTTCGTGAACAAACCAGTAGAATCATCGACTGCCACAACTGAGCGTCTGGAGCACGTGGTGGAGGGTGTGGAAGAGCAACCGGTATACCTCTCCATCATTGTCCCCGCGTACAACGAGGAAAAGCGCCTGCCCGCCACCTTGGAGGAAATCGATGCCTTCCTCCGCACCCAACCGTACACGTATGAGGTGATCGTCGTCGAAAACGGGAGCACCGACCGCACCACCGAGGTGGCCGAGGCTTTCGCTGCCGAACATCCCTACGTGCGCGTCCTCCACAGCCGTAAGGGGAAAGGCGCGGCTGTAAAGACGGGCATGCTCAACGCCCGGGGGGAATACCTCTTCATCTGCGACGCCGACCTTTCCATGCCCATCGAAGAGGTGACCAAGTTCTTGCCCCCCGCGCTGGACGATTACGACATCGCCATCGGCTCCCGTGAGGTGCCCGGGGCGCGCCGTTATGACGAGCCCTTCTACCGTCACTTGCAAGGGCGGGTCTTCAACTGGATCGTGCGTGTGTTGGCTGTGCCCGGCATCCAGGATACCCAATGTGGGTTCAAGTGCTTCCGGCGGGATGTGGCCCTGGACGTGTTCCCCTACCAGACCACGGACGGCTGGAGTTTCGATGTCGAGGTGCTTTACATTGCGCGGGCGCGGGGCTATCGCCTGGTGGAAGTGCCCATCAACTGGTACTACAAGGAGAACAGCCGCATCAATCCCGTGAAGGACGCCCTTTCCATGCTCTGGGAAGTCCTCAAGATTCGCTGGAACGCATGGAGGGGCCTCTACAACAGAAAAGGGGAGCGGAGAAACGAGGCATCGAAATGACAGACGATGGGCGATGGACGATAGATGGCGTCTTATGACTATCGTCCATCGCCCATCGTCTATCTGGGATTATGTAAATCTTATCCCACACTTAGCCTCCCCAGGTCCCCGACCTCTTCCCCTTACACGATCTTCTCCCGCACGTAACCGCTCAGATAGTCCATCGCCGAGACCACGATGACGATAGCCCACATGGCAACGGCTGCCCGGCGATACTGGAGCAGATTGATGTACTGAATGAGGATGTAACCGATACCACCACCCCCCACCAGCCCCACGACCGTGCTCATGCGCACGTTGATGTCCCAGCGATAGATGGTGAAAGCGATGAAGGGCGGTATGACCTGGGGCACGACCGCGTAGATAATCGTCTGCAAACGGGAGGCCCCGGTAGCGGTGATGGCCTCTATCGGGCCCGGATCGATGCTCTCGATGGCCTCCGAGTACAGTTTGGCCAGCGCGGCCACCGAGTGAACGGTCAGCGCCATGACCCCGGCAAAGGGGCCGATACCCACCCACACGACGAATATCACCGCCCAGATGAGCGTTTCCACGGAGCGCAGAATGTTGAACACCAGGCGCACCAGGTAGTACACCACCGCGCCCCACTTCGTGGTCATCATCAGGTTTCGGGCGCCAAAGAAGGAGATAGGCATGGCGAAGATAACGCCAAAGGTGGTGGCCATCAATGCCAAGAAAACGGTCTCCACCATTTTGTCGGCGACGGTCTTCACCGTGTCGCTGACGCGCAGGGGGCCTTCCTCCCAGTAGAGGGTAATTTTCACACCGTGAAGCCCCTTCTCACCACCAATGGTGGCTACAGGCCGTTTGAAACGCAAGCGCAAACTGCCATTCTCATCCGTCGTGCCCTGAACGAGCAACTGGTCGGTGCCAATGGGGAAGTGCCATTCCACCCGCGCACTGGTGTTAGGTCTCGCGTTGCGCAATGTCACGGTAATTTCATCGGCCTTGCCACATCCGGGTTTGACCTCCAATTGCATGCCCATGGCCTCGGCGGGCTTGGGCTGGAAATTCTCCGGGCAGGGAATGGGGTACTCGTACGTGATCAGGCGGGACTGCTCCTCCCGCACCATGAGTTCCGGTCGGACCAGGTCGACCACCAGGGGCTTGATATCCTTAACGTCTCGAATAAGAACGCCCAGATTGATCTCGGTGACCTTCCAACCATAGAGGTAAACGACGACGGCAACAGCAAGGAAGACAACATTGCGCACAAAGCGCTTGAGCGAAAAGGGGCGTCGCATTTGGGGCGTTTTCTCGTTCATTAGCGGATCTCCACCTCAACGGCCTCTTCGCCGTAGATTTCTTTGAACCGCCGGTCATCGATCTCTTCGGGCTTGCCGTCGAACACGATGTGCCCGTCGCGCAGGGCGATGATGCGCGTGCCGTACTGGCGGGCCAGGCTCAGGAAGTGCAAGGAGCAAATGACGGTAATCCCATCACGGCGGTTGAGTTCCAGAATGTACTTCATCACCGAGTGGGACGTGGCGGGATCGAGCGAGGCAACCGGCTCGTCCGCCAGAATGAGGCGGGGTTGCTGCATCAGCGCCCGCGCAATGGCCACGCGCTGCTGCTGTCCGCCCGAGAGTTCGTCCGCCCGCTTCCAGGCCTGGTCGGCAATCCCCACCCGTTCCAGGTTCGCCATCGCCATGCGCTTCTCTTCCGCCGTCCAGTAGTTGAGCAGGCTCCGCCAGGCGGGCACATAGCCCAGACGGCCGGTCAACACATTCGTCATCACCGAAAGGCGCTTGACCAAGTTGAATTGCTGGAAGATCATACCGATCTGGCGACGGATGCGGCGCAACTCGCTGGGTGCTGCGGCGGTAATGTCAACTCCGTCCCAGATCACCTGCCCGGACGTGGGTTCCACGAGGCGGTTGATACAGCGGAGCAATGTGGACTTCCCTGAGCCACTCAAGCCAATGAGGACAACGAACTCACCATCCTCGACCGTGAAGGACACATCTTTCAGCGCGTGGACACCACCGGGGTAAATCTTGTTCAGGTTGCGGATCTCCAGCATGAGTGCCTCCCATTGGATAGTCAGAGACCACGCACCGATTGTAGATCAATCGCCCTTTCCTGCCAAGAAAGCCCTTTTTGCTGCACGACTTCCACCCCTTTCCTCACATGTGGTAAACTCCCAAAGGACGTCCGCTTGTTGAGTATGTGGAGAGGAGCAGGCGCGCCTGGACATAACTTGACGATGGGCCATCGATGATAAACGACTTCCGTCCGCCCACTTAACATGCACATTCTACACCACACGCCCGTGTGACCAATGCGCCCGATTCGACTGCAACTGCAAAATTTCATGTCCTACGGTGAAGACGTGCCCCCTTTGAGTTTCGAGGGGATGCACGTGGTCTGCCTCTCGGGGAGAAACGGTCACGGTAAAAGCGCGCTCCTCGACGCCATCACCTGGGCCCTGTGGGGGAAATCGCGAGCCCGCAGCGATGACGACCTGATCCACCGCGGGCGTCAGGAAATGCTCGTCGACCTGGAATTCCTCCAGGAAGCGCAGCGCTACCGCGTGCGCCGCGAGCGCGTGCTACGAGGCAAGCGCGGGCGCAGCGCGCTGGACTTCTTCATCTGGGACGACCAGCAGAACTCGTGGCGTTCCCTCAGCGAGACCTCCATTCGGGCCACCCAGGCCCGCATCGTCGAAACCCTGCGCCTGGACTACGACACCTTCATCAACTCCGCCTATTTGCGCCAGGGAAGGGCCGACGAATTCACCACCAAGACGCCGGGGGAACGCAAGCAAATCCTGGCTGAAATCCTCAACCTGGACAGGTACGCGGTCCTGGAGCAGCGGGCGCGGGAAAAGATGCGCGCCGCGGAACACCGTGTCGAATACCTGATCCAGGAGCGCGCCCAGGTCGAAGCCGAAGTTGCCCAGGAGGAGGAATACCGGCGTCGACTGAAGGAAGTGGAAGCCACCCTGGCCGAACTCACCGCGCAACGGGAATCTGCAGAAGAGCGGGAAAAGCACCTGCAAGCCCTGGTCGAGCACCTGCGCAAGTTGCAGGAGGATGTGCACCACCAGCAAGCCCGTGTGCGCGAGGTCAGGGAGGACATTCGGCGCCTGGAGGAGGAACGGGCCGGTCTGCTCACCCGGTTGCGTGACGCGCGCGCCCGCCTTGCCCAACGCGAGGAAATAGAGGCACGGTACCAGCAACTCCTGCGCCTTCGGGACGAGGAAAAGGAGTGGAACGCTCTTCTGGCCCGTCGTGCCCGCCTGCAGGAGCGCCTGGACAAGGCGCGCTCGGCTCTTCAAGAGGTCCGCATGCGCGTCGAGCGGGAGTGGCTTCAACTCCAACAGCGACTGAACGACCTGCGCGAGCGCGCCGCCCGCCTGGACGAGGCCACCCGTCGTCTCGAGGAGGCCAAAGCCCACCTGGAGCGACTGCAAACCCTGGATGCAGAGCAGAATGACCTGCGCGAGCGCATCACGGCTTTGCGCGAGGAGCAGGCCACCTTGCAGGAAACCCTGCGGCGGCTCAAGCAGGACATGCACGATCTGAAGGAGCGCATCGAGCGCCTGGAGGGCGCGCGGGAGGAGCCCAATTGCCCGCTGTGCGGTCAACCCCTGAGCGATGCCCACGTGGCGCAAATGCTCGCCGAACTCCAGGCCCAAGGGCGCGAAATGGGGGACGCTTATCGGGCGGGGCAGGCGCGCCTGAAGGAGATTCAGGCAGAAATTGGGGAGGCGCAGGCGACCCTCAAACGCCTGGAAGGCGAACTGCGGGCCATGGCGCGGTGGCAACGGGCCTACGCCCAGGCGGAGAAGGAGGTGCAGGAGGCCCAGGCCGCGGCCGAGGCCTTGCCTGAGATCGAGGCAAAGGTGGCGCAAGTCGAGCAGCAGTTGCGCGAGGCCGCCTTCGCTCCCGACCTGGCCCAGGAGGTGGCCACGCTGGAGGCCGATTTGAACGCGCTGGGGTACGATCAGGAGCGGCACGCACAGGTGCGGGAAGCCCTGGAGCAGTTGGCGACGGTCGAGGAGGAGTACCAGGCCCTCCTGTTGGCCGCTCAGGAGGTGAAAAGCCTGGAAGAGCGCTTGCATCAAGTAGAAGAGGATCTCAAGAGGCGGCAGGCCACGCTTAGCAAAGAAGAAGCGCACCTGAAGGAGATGCAAGAGCGGCTCTCCCAGTTGCCCGACGCGGAGCAAGCCCTGCGCCGGCAGATGGCAGAGGTCGATCGGCTGAGCCAGTTGGTGCAGAACGCGCAGGCCAACCTGGGCGCGGTACGCCAGCAACTGGCAGCCATCGACGCCCAGAAGAAGCGCCTCACCCAACTGGAAAAGGAAATCCAACAACAGAGGGAAGCCGCCATCGTTTACAAAGACCTGGTGCAGGCCTTTGGGCGGAACGGCCTGCAAGCCATGATTATCGAGGCCGTGTTGCCCGAGATCGAGCAGGAGGCCAATCGGCTTCTGGCCCGCATGACCGAAGGCCGGATGACCGTGCGCCTCAAGACGCAACGGGACCTCCGCAGTGGAGGCACGGCAGAGACGCTCGATATCGAAATCGCGGACGAGTTGGGCGCCCGCCCCTACGAATTGTACTCGGGCGGGGAAGCCTTCCGCATCAACTTCGCCCTGCGCATCGCGTTGAGCAAACTCCTGGCCCGTCGTGCGGGCGCGAGTCTGCGCACCCTCTTCATCGACGAGGGGTTCGGTAGCCAGGATGACGAAGGACGTCTGCGCCTGGTGGACGCCATCAACAGCATCCAGGATGAATTTGACCTTATCGTGGTCATCACGCATATTGAAGAACTCAAAGAGGCATTCCCTGTGCGCATCGAGGTGTTCAAGGGCCCCCACGGCTCGACGTTCACCATCACCTAAAAGATTGGACCGAAGGAGACGACACCCAGCCAATGACAGCACCTGGATTAACATCGACACCGAGTGAGGAACCCGTGTTGAATGCCGCCGTAATCGGCGTTGGTACCATGGGGCGCAACCACGCCCGCGTCCTGGCCAGTCTTCCCCATGTGCAACTGGTGGCCGTTGCCGACGTAAACGAGGACGCGGCCCGGCAGGCCGCCTCCACATATCGCGCTCATGCCTACACCGACTACCGGGAAATGCTGGAAGACGAGCCCCTTGACCTGGTGATTATCGCCGTTCCCACCCACCTTCACACCGCCATCGCCCTGGACGTCATCAAGAAGGGCGTCCACTGCCTGATCGAAAAGCCGATTGCCCGCAGCGTGGAAGAGGGAGAGCAAATCGTCGAGGCAGCCCGTCGGGCCAATGTCAGGGTCACCGTTGGCCATATCGAGCGGTTCAACCCTGCGGTGTTGGAATTGAAGCGCCGCCTGAGCACGGGGCAACTGGGCCGCATCTTCCAAATCATGGCCCGCCGCGTTGGGCCATTTCCCCCGCGCGTCAGCGATGTGGGGGTCGTGTTCGACCTGGCCACCCACGAGTTGAACATCATGGAATACGTGGTCGGCTCCCCGATTGCCAGCCTCTACGCTGAAATCGAGCAGGAAATCCACGCCCGTCACGAAGATTTGCTCTCCGGGTTGCTGCGCTTCGAAAACGGGACGGTGGGGGTGCTGGACATCAACTGGCTCACCCCGAAGAAGATTCGCGAGTTGACGCTCATCGGCGAGCGGGGCATGTTCCAGGTGAATTACCTTACCCAGGAACTGCACTTCATCGAAAACGGTGAGATCACTGACCAGTGGGATGGGCTGGTGGCGCTGATGGGTGTTTCCGAAGGCCGCCACATCAAGTACGAACTCCAGCGGCGAGAGCCCTTGCGCCTGGAACTGGAGCACTTCGTCCAGGCCATTCTCACCGACACGCCGCCCCTGATTTCCCCCGAAGAGGCTCTGCGCGCGGTCTATTTGGCGGAGAAGATGCTGGAGTCGGGCCACCGTCGCGCCATCGTCGGCCTGGACAACGGCCGATATCACGAGGAACTGTTTGCCCACGCCAAGAGCGGATGGGGGTGAGTCATGGCACGTCTGGCAGATGTGCGGCCGCTGACACCCCATCGTGACACGCGGGGGGGCTTGCTCAAGATCCTCATGCAGCAGCACCTCCCCGAGCGGGCGCGCGAATTCGGGGAAATCTATATCTCCTGGGCCGAGCCGGGAGCGGTGAAAGCCAATCACTATCACGAACACACGACCGAGTGGTTCACCCTCCTGCGGGGGCGCGCCCGGCTCGTTCTTCTTGACCCCCGCACGGGCGAGCGGGACGAGATCCCCCTGAGCGAGGAGGAGCCCGTGGTGGTGATGGTTCCCCCCGGCGTGGCCCACGCGCTGCTCAACGACGGCCCGAGCCGGGCCGATCTTCTCGCCTATGCCGACCGTCCTTATGACCCCGATAACCCGGACACCATACCCTACGAGGTGGTGAAGGTCGTCCCATGACCGCGCCAACCGTGCCCCCGTTGACGGCCCGCCTTCGGCTGCGGGCCCGCATCCTCTACCTCAAAGCCTTGCTCACTTTGGGTGATGTACCCGCGCTGGGCCGCATCGCGCTGGAGATCGCCCGCGCGTCCGCGGGCGTGTACAAGGACCGCAAGGTGTTGGCTATGGTCTCCCAACGCCCCTGGATTTCGCCCCGGGCAGAAATTCATTGTCCCAACCTGCATATTGGCCCCCAGTGTTTCATCGACGATCGGGTGACCATCTACGCCCACGAGGGGGGTGGTCGGGTAGAACTGGGGCCGCGAGTGCATATTTATCGGGATACGGTGATAGAGATCGGGTATGGGGGCAGTGTGATCATTGGGGAGTTCACCCACATTCAGGGGCGGTGCAACCTCAAGGGGTTCTTGGAAGATTTGGTTATCGGCAGCAACGTGCAGATGGCACCGGGGTGCGCGTTCAGCCCCTACGATCACAACTATGAGGACTTGAGCAAGCCGATCTGGGCGCAGGGGTTGCGCAGCAAGGGGCCTATCATTATCGAGGACGATGTGTGGCTCGGATTGGACGTGAAGGTGCTGGATGGGGTCACCATCGGGCGGGGGGCCATCGTTGGCGCGGGCGCGGTGGTCACCAAGGACATCCCCCCGTACGCGATTGCGGTGGGGGTTCCCGCGCGCGTGGTGGGCTATCGGGACAAGAGGGAGCAGAGGTGAGATCCACCCAGGCGAAAACCATGCCCGAAGTGACGGACGAAGTGGTCATCATTACTCACGGTGAGGAGGAAACGCGCGCCCTGGGGGCAACGTTGGGTCGCCTGTTGCGCCCCGGTGATGTGGTCGCGCTTGTCGGGCCCCTGGCCGCAGGGAAGACCCGTTTCGTCCAGGGGATTGCACGGGGGATGGGCATCGAGCGGCCGGTGACCAGTCCCACCTTCATCCTCATGAACGTGTACCGCAGCCCTGACGGCCGTGTGCTGTGCCACGTGGACTGCTACCGCATGCGCGACCCGGTGGAGGAGGGGTACGACATCGGGTTGGACCAGCAAATGCACGGGGAGGACATCTGCGTCATCGAGTGGGCGGAACGGGTGGCGCCTTTGCTCCCGCGCGATCACCTGTTGGTGGAGATTGAGGCGATCGATGGGGAAACGCGACGGCTGCGTTTCCGTGCGCATGGTCCCCGCAGTCGCGAACTGCTGCGAGCCCTAACGGAATAGGAACGCTTGTTGGAAGGATCAGGCTCCCGAAGTCTCGCAGACTTCGGGAGCCTGGATCATGGCCATTGTCCATGGCCCATCGTCAACGCTTGAACCCTTTGGCCCTCGCACTTAGAATAGCCCCACGATGCGGCCGTTTTCGTCGATGTCCACGTTTTCGGCGGCCGGGTGAGTTGGCAATCCCGGCATAGTGCGGATGTCCCCGGCCAGTGGGTAGATAAACCCGGCCCCGACCGCGGCCCGCACGTCCACAATAGGGAAGGTGAAGCCGGTTGGCGCGCCCTTCAGTTTCGGGTCATGACTGAGGCTGAGGTGCGTTTTGGCAATGCAGATGGGCAGGTTGCCAAAGCCCGATTCCTCATAACGCTTGATCTGGCGCTTTGCCTTAGGCTCAAACTCGACTTCCGCCGCGCCGTAAATCTCCTTGGCAATGGTTTCGATCTTCTTCTCAATGGGCCAGTCCAGCGGGTAGAGGAAGTGGAACTGGTTGGGTTGGGCTGCGGCGTCGGCCACCAGTTCGGCGAGTTCCACCGCGCCTTTGCCCCCCTCGGCCCAATGGGTGGCAACCGCAGCGCCGTGCGCGCCCGCCTCAACCGCGATGCGCTTGATGGCCTCGTGCTCTTCCCTGGTGTCCGTGGGGAAGGCGTTGATCGCCACGACAACGGGCACACCGTGCTTGCGCACGTTCTCGATTTGCTTGATCAGGTTGGCCGCGCCCACCTCGACGTCCTCCACGTTGGGCTCCAGCAGTTCGGGTGGGAGCGGCTTGCCGGGCACGATCTTGTATTTGCCCGTGTGAGCCTTGAGGGCCCGCACAGTGACGACCATCACAGCGGCGTCGGGCTTGAGGCCGCTGTAGCGGCACTTGATGTTGAAGAACTTCTCCGCGCCCACATCCGCGCCAAAGCCGGCCTCGGTGATCAGGTAGTCCGCGCAGCGGATGCCGATGAGGTCGGCCAGGATGGAGGAATTCCCATGGGCGATGTTGGCGAAGGGGCCGGCGTGCACAATGGCCGGTGTGTTCTCCAGGGTTTGCAGGAGGTTGGGCTTGATGGCTTCCATCATCAGCACGGTCATCGCGCCCGCGGCCTTAATGTCCTCCGCGGTGAGGGGGCGGCGTTCACTCTTCTTGCCGCGCGTGTACCCCCAAACGATGCGCCCCAGGCGATCGCGCAGATCCCGTAATCCTGTGGTGAGGGCGAGAATAGCCATGACCTCCGAAGCGACGGCGATGTCGAACCCCGTCTCCCGGGGCACGCCGTCGGACTTGCCCCCGAGTCCAATGACGATGTTGCGCAAGGCGCGATCGCTGATGTCCACCACGCGACGCCACGTGATGCTGAAGGGGTCGATGTTCAAGGGGTTGCCGTGGTGGAGATGGTTGTCGATCATGGCCGCGAGGAGATTGTTGGCCGCGGCAACGGCGTGAATGTCGCCGGTCAAGTGAAGGTTGAACTGCTCCATGGGGACAACCTGGCTGTAGCCGCCGCCGGCCGCGCCCCCTTTGATGCCGAAGGTGGGGCCCATACTGGGTTGTCGAATGGCAATGACCGAGCGCTTCCCCAGGTGTTTGAACGCCTGTCCCAGCCCCACCGTGGTCGTCGTCTTGCCTTCGCCGAGGGGCGTTGGGGTAATGGCCGTGACCAGGATGTACTTCCCCATGGGGCGGTCCTGGAGTTTTTCCAGAGCTTCCAGGCGAATCTTGGCAATGTACCGTCCGTAGAGGTCCAAGTCGTCGGGGGTGAGGCCCATTAGGTCGGCAATTTCTTCAATGGGGCGTAATTCAGCAGCCTGGGCAATTTCCAGATCCGTGGGCATGGCATTCGCTCCTTTGCGAGATGTGGTTTGCACCGATGCGCCGCGTTCGCGCGCGGGGTACACGTTGTTGACGTTCGTCGGTGCAGGGGCACTGCACCCACCGGGCCGGGCAAATCCGACACTCGCGCGCAAAGCTAAGTGTCATTTTAACCCAGGTAAGGAGAAAAGACCAGGAGGTGGATCATAGAGGAAGCTGATTCAATTTACTCAGAGGGTAGACAAGGGAAGGTCATTGGTCTAATAGTTAGAAAAAAAACACTACCAGCTCCCCCTCCTGCGCCACGTATGCCTGTTCGTCGGTCACGTACACCAGACACAGCCGCTTGGCTTCAGGCACATATCCCGGTCTTCGACGGCCCTCTCCCCAAAGACCCAGCCCTGTTACGTCTGAAACAAAGGCTTATACGTTGAATAAATTGGAACAGCCTCGTTCCGAGGCTCAGGAGGAAAGGCGGGGCCTTTCGTCAAGGTAACGTTTGATGAGAGCGAGTTGCTCGCGATGTATAAACGGAAGATGGTCGAGAATCTCCACAGGTACCCAGGCCGCGTAGCACACCTGGTGGTCGGGATCCTGCGGGCGCAAAGTACCTCCCCTGCATCGCGCTTCGTACGTGAGAATGAACACCGCCACCTGCGCGCTCTCCGTCTCCACCATCTCCACTCGACTATCATAGAGCCCGACGATCTCCACATCCAATCCCGTCTCTTCCTTCACCTCTCGACGAGCAGCCTCCTCCGCCGACTCATCGATTTCCCATGTTCCGCCCGGCAGGGCCCAACCAAACTGGCCATCACTGCGTTCTTGGTGCACCAACAGGATTGCGTCACCCTTTGGATGTAGACATAGGACGGAAACTATCATATGGCGCACGAGCGGCTTCGTTTCAATCGTCATAGGTATCGTCTGTGTGGGAACAGGGTTTGTCCGATACGCAGCGCCGAAAAGATGACCTATCTATCTGCTGCTTGTTTCCTCTTGAGTCAGGGTGAGCAAAAGAGGGTAGATGCCTGGATTCGCGCACACCACATCGCTCGATTCGAGCCCCAGAGGATTGCCGCGCCAATCGCTCACCCGACCTCCCGCCTCTTCCACAATGACCACGCCAGCCGCGAAGTCCCAGGGTTGAAGGCTGACGTTGAAGTATCCCTCCAGCCATCCGGCGGCGACGTAACACAGGCCCAGGGCGGCCGCGCCCAGCGAGCGCAGGGCATGGGCCTCCTGCCCTACCCGTTGCACCACGCGCAGAAGGCGCTGCCGTGGCTCACCGCGGGCCCAGTCCAGGGCAACGAAGGAACGGTGCAGGCGCGATTCGCTGCTCACGCGCAGGGGGTGCCCGTCGAGGGAGGCGCCGTGCCCGCGCAGCGCGGAGAACGTGTGCCCTCGCAACGGGTCGTGCACCACCCCTAACATGTACTCCCCTTCGGCAAAGAGCCCGATGCTCACCGCGAAGTTGGGGAAACGGTGTGCGTAATTAGCCGTCCCATCCAGTGGATCGACGACCCAGAGGGGAGTGAGGGAAGCCTCCGGGCGTTCGCCCTCCTCGCTCCAAACGCGCGTGTCGGGGAATTGGCGGGTCAATGCCTCCAAAATGTAGTGATGGGCGGCCATGTCGGCCGCTGTAAGAAAATCCCCCGGGCTTTTCTCCCACACTTCCGGGGTGGTGTCGAACATCTGGCGCAAGATGTGGCCCGCTTCCCGGGCAATGGCTTCAACCTGATGGAGCGCGTTTGGCGAGAGTAGGGCATCTTTCGTCAGCGTGTGCACGAATATCCTCCAACTGCCTTTATGTTTGGGCAATGCCCAGGCGTTTCCCTTCCTCCAACAATGCTCGGACGGTTGCCTCGTCCTGGGCTTCCGCGTAAATGCGAAGCACAGGCTCGGTCCCCGAGGGGCGGATGAGCAGCCAGGCCCCGTCCATGATGTACTTCACCCCATCCAGGGTGGAGACCTCGCGCACAGGCAGGCCGGCCAGCCGTTGAGGTGGGTTCTCACTCAGGCGGGCCACCAGTTCCTTCTTGGAGAAGGCCTGAACACGGTGGTCGAGACGGGCGTATGTATAACGCCCAACCCGTCGGTACAGATCCTCCACCAGATCGTAGAGCGTCATGCCGCTCTGGGCCACAATTTCGGCCAAAAGCAGCCCCATGAGAATGCCATCGCCTTCGGGGATGTGCCCTTTGATGGTGATGCCCCCGGATTCCTCCCCGCCGATGAGAACATCGTCCTGCAAGATGTAGTCCATGATGTAGTTGAAGCCCACCGGGGTCTCATATACGGGCAATTCGTAGTGCTCGGCCAGGCGGTTGAGCATAACGGTGGTGGAGACGGTCTTCACCACCGCGCCCCGTTGGCGGCGATCCTCGGTCAAGTAGGTCAGGGCCAGGGCCATGATGCGGTGGGGATCAACGAAGGCGCCTGTCTCGTCCACCGCGCCGATCCGGTCGGCGTCGCCATCGGTGGCCAACCCAAACCCGGCCTTCCACGCTTTGACTTCCTCGATCAGCGCGCCCAGGTTGCGCGCAATGGGCTCCGGGTGCACGCCCCCAAAGCCGGGGTTCAGGTCCCCGCGGATTTCCCGCACCTGGGCGCCGGCCTCTTCGAGCAGTTGGGCGAAATAGCGCCGTCCGGCACCGTGCATGGGGTCGACGACAATGTGAGGCCACCCCCGCGCGATGCGGTCAAAACGCACCAGAGAACGCACGTGCTTCCGGTACGCGGGGAAAGGATCAAAGCGCACGATCCGTCCCGTACGTTCGCCCTCGTCGAAGGGCATAGTACGGGGCTCGCGCCCGGCTTCCTCGTTGGCCCGAATGAACGACTCTACCGCGCGCCCGTCTTCCGGTGTCCCCGGCCCGCCGTAGGGCCCCTTGATTTTGATGCCGTTATAGCGGGGTGGGTTGTGGCTGGCCGTAATCATCACGCCCCCGTCCGCCCCCAGGTCGCGGATGGCAAAGGAGACCATGGGCGTGGGGGTATCGCCTTGCGTGAGATAGACGGTGATGCCGTTGGCGGCCAGCACACGCGCCACCTCGCGCGCGTATCGGTCGGAGAGAAAACGTGTGTCGAACCCAACCACAAGCGTGGGTGTGTGCCCTGTGGCCTCAGCCCTGTCCAGAAACAAGTCAGCAATACCCTGGGCCACTTTCCGCACATTGGCGAACGTGAACTCATCGCTGATGACGGCACGCCATCCATCCGTGCCGAACTTGATGGTCATGGATGCCCTCCCGCACTGGTTAGCCCGTCTTTTTGTGGCGTGCTTGTTCTCAGGGAAGAAGTCTCTCCCGTATTATTCCCCTGCCCGTTGCAGTTCGTCTTGGCCAACACGGCTAATATTACCCAAAACTTGGTGTCAGCAAGGAATGTGCGGGATGCTTTGGCGTGGCCGAGCACCTGTGGCACAATAGGTGCACCAAAGCAGGACCATTCCCACGAGAGGGAGCGCGCATGTCCTCAAGAGTGGCACGCATCGCCCAAGGTATTATGGAAGCGGGGTGGCTGGCCGCACTGGTCGTCGCTCCGTTGTACTTCAACGTGCAGACGGAGCGCGTCTTTGAGCCTGACAAAATCTCCCTTGTGCGCTGGCTGGCCGTGATGGTGGCGATGGCCTGGCTGGTGTGGGCGGTGGATACGGGCTGGGGAATCCGGCAGGCCGGCGAGTCCTGGTCACAGGCTATTCGTCGTCAGTTGCAGCGCCCGCTGGTCGCGCCCACCCTGCTGATCGTGCTCTCTTACCTGATCAGCACATTGCTCTCGGTGACCCCGCGCGTGAGTTTCTTCGGCTCGTATCAACGCTTGCAAGGCACGTGGACGACGTACAGTTACATCGTGCTCTTCTTCGTCGTCCTCAACCAACTGCGCGGCCGTGACCAGTTGGAACGGCTGATCACCATCGTCATTGCCACCAGCCTGCCCATTGGGTTATACGGCATTCTCCAGCATTACGGGGTTGACCCACTCCCCTGGGGTGGGGACGTGCAAAAGCGCATTGCCGGACACATGGGGAACGCCATCTTCATCGGCGCGTACCTGATCATGGTCATCTTCCTCACCTCATATCGGGTCATCCGTTCCTTTGCCAGCATTCTGGCCGACGTGGAAGGGGAGCGAGGGTACACCGACGCCCTTCTGGGAGGCTTCTACCTCTTCATCCTGGTCGTCCAACTCATTGCCCTGGTATTCACCCAAAGTCGCGGCCCCTTCCTCGGCTTCCTGGCGGGAGGATACATCTTTGCGCTGCTGGCCCTGTTGGCCCTGCGCCCCCAACACTACCGCGCCCTCGCTACGGGACTCGTAGCCCTGGCGGTCTTCTTCGCCGGATTCCTCGCCGTCTTCAATCTGCCCCAAACACCTCTGGAGCCCTTGAAGGAAATGCCCTACGTGGGGCGACTGGGGAAAATCCTGGACGTGAGCCGCAAAAATCCCACCGGCCGGGTGCGCGCCCTTATCTGGGAGGGCGCGGTGGATCTCATTCTCCCCCACGAGCCCCTTCAGTTTCCGCCCGACATGCATCCCGACCCGGTCAACGTGCTACGCCCACTTATCGGTTATGGTCCCGAAAGCATGTGGGTGGCGTACAACCGCTTCTACCGGCCCGAACTGGCCCAAATCGAGAAGCGCAATGCCTCTCCCGACCGTTCTCACAACGAGACCTTCGACAGCCTTATCCGTACGGGGATGCTGGGGTTTGCCGCGTACGTGTGGCTGTTCTTGAGCATTTTCTACTTTGTGCTCTCCTGGCTTGGGCTCATGTCCTCGCCGCGCGACAAGCGCCTCTTCCTGGGCATGTGGTTTGGAACCGGCTTCCTTATGGTCATCGTGGCCCGCATATTGGACGGAAGTTGGCGGTTCTTCGGGGTTTCCCTGCCCTTTGGATTCATCGTTGGGCTGGTGGCCTATGTGACCCTGGTGGGCCTGACGCGGCCGCTGCCCGATGTCCCGCGCGAGGAACGCGAACGTTATGTGCTCCTTCTGGCTCTGCTGGCCACGATTACGGCCCACTATGTGGAGATCAACTTTGGGATCGCGATTGTGAGCACCCGGACGTACTTCTGGGTGCTGGCCGCGGTGTTGACGGCCCTGGGCACGCGCGCCCTTTCCCTTGCCGAACAGTCCACGCCCGCACGCGAAGCCCCTCGCACCGAGCCCAAACGTCGCAAACACAAGCGCAAGCGCCGCGAGCGGTCGTCCCCCTCGCCTGAGGGCCGGGGCGGTGCCATCTGGCGCGACACGACGTTGTGGGTGTACGCGATCTTCCTGGCCTTCATCTTCATGACGTTGGCCTACGAGTTCGTCATCAACCTGCCGGCAGGATCGGTGCTCGTGGGCCGCGCGGGGGAGATTTTGACCAACAGCCTGTTCACACGCGTCGTGCGCGGTCGGCGCATCCCCAACCCCCACCAGTTCTACATGCTGCTCTTCACCTGGTTGGTGCTCGCGCCCCTCCTGGCCGGCGAGATCGCACGGCGCCGCCGCTTGCTGGCGCCCGGCGCGTGGCTGGGCGGCACGGGACTCTACACCCTGAGCGCCTGGGGCGGATTCTTCTTCATGGGCATCTTGCAGGCCAATTTCCTGGCCAAGGCCGCTGTGCTGCAAATGGAGGCATCCCGGCGCCCCGAGGGTGTCCTGGCCTTCGCCGACCACATGGCCCGCTTCCCCGTGGCTTACTACGTGATGCTCTTCCTCACCGTCCTGGTGGCGGGAATTGTACTGGGAGGTGTGGGGAGTCCCGGCATACCCTGGGTGCGTCGTGGGTGGTCGGGCCTGGTCGTGGTCGCGGGGCTGGTCGTCAGTCTGTATGTGGGGTTCGGACCCAGCCTGAAACCCATTCAGGCGGACATCTACTTCAAACAGGCGAAAGCATTCCACACGGCGCGGCGCTATTCGGAGGCTGAAGCGCTCTACCGTCGCGTTTTGGCCCTGACCCCCAACGAGGATTACTACTACCTCTTCCTGGGCAAAGCCCTTTTGGAACATGCCCAGAGCACGCGCGATGCCCAGGAGCGGGAGCGACTTCTGAAAGAGGCGGAGGAGGTGCTCCTGCGGGCGCGGGATTTGAACCCGCTAAACACAGACCACACCGCGAATTTGGGGCGGTTCTACGTGGCCCGCGCCAACATGACCCGGGACCCCAACCAGCGCCGCGCGTTCCTGGAGAAGGCACTCCGTTATTTCAAGGAAGCGGTATCGCTCAGCCCCAACAACGCGCGCCTGCGCGACGAATACGCCGTTGCACTGCTCCAAATGGGACGCAAGCAGGAAGCCCTGGATCAGTTGCACACGTCCCTCCGGTTGGACGATACGTACTATTTGACGTACCTCTACCTGGCCGACTACTACCGGACCGAGGAAAATTGGGATGAGGCAGAGAAGTACTACCTGGAAGCGTTGAAGCATCGGCCCGGGGATATTCAGATACTCAGTGGGTTGGCCTATGTGTACGCGCGTAAGGGGGACATTGGCCGGGCCATCGAGTACAACCTGAAGGTGCTGGAGCGCCGTCCCGACGACTTGCCGACCTTGCGCAACCTGGCGCTCCTGTACCGCGAGGTGGGCCAGGTGGACGAAGCCCTGCGCTACGCGCGGCGGGCCTTGCAGGTAGCGCCGGACAAGGAGAAGCCCGCGCTTCAGGCCCTCATTCAGCAGTTGGAGCAGAACAAACAGTAGGGGCACAGCAGTATAACGCTGTGCCCCTACAAAGCCAGAATCCTTCCTCCGCCCCAGAGCTTTGTATGTCCCTTGGAAGGGCTTATCCCCTTAGCGCCCTGCAAGGACGAGACGCGCCTGGGCATTCTCAGCCGGACGGGTGGCGTAAAGAAAGCCCAGGAACATGAGCACCGCGCCCACGAATTCTCCCAAATAGAGCAAATATGGAATGCCAAAACGTTGGAAGGTTCCTCCAATAGCGGGAGCTAGCGCACCTGTGGCGATGAGGATGTTCCCAATTGTACGGTTGAACATAATGCGCTTGCGCCAGAAGATCCAGGCGGAATAAATCGCGCCCCCCACCAGCATGATGACGCCGTAGATATTGAAGAAAGGCGTAAGCACCCGAACCCCAGGCGTGGTAATGGCGTGACCGCTCAGTTCGCCCTCGATCATGCGTGAAGGATCCAGTTGGGCAGAGAAGACGCGATACGCGGCGAAGAGGGAGCCCACCAACAGAAGGGCCATCAGTATGTCGGCCAGGCGAACGCCCGCGATACGGCGACGGATGAGCAAGTATGCTGTGCCCTGGCCCAACCACGCGGCTACGAGTACGGCTCCTACCAAGTACCAGATTCGAAATACCCAGGGATTCCACCCAAAGAAACCATAGAAAGCCTCCATTAGGCCGCCGGTAGCGTACATTAAGAGGCCAATGCCCCAGAGGAGCAGGTGGGGACGGCGACGTATGGCCCACCAGCGGTGAAGCACCACAGCGGCGAACACGTAGGAAAGCAAAGACGACAACAAGGGCAATAAAGCTTGCAACACGGGCGTCATTGACGTCCTCCTTCAGAACACATTGACCAAAATGACGTACACAGCTACCCCCAGCATGATGAGGGCAACCAGGGAGAGCAAGACAAGAACGGCCGGAATGATCCGATCACGCCAACTGCCGTCCACAGTATCCCTCACCCTCAAAATCCTTTCCCGTACACGCCTTCAACCACCGACCACTCACCAACACGTATTTCCTCCTGGCACACGCCCTTTACGCGATCAACTTCCGCAATTCCTCTTCGTAGGCATCTACCGTGGCGTAGATAACCTCCTTGATGAATTCCTCAACCCCCCGGCTGACACGGAAATCTGCCGGAGATTGGCCGTTTTCCATGTCCCCTCCTGCCTCCAGAGTGTCCAGGAGGGCCTGGCGGAAGAAGAAAATGGCGCGCAAGGTGTCGCTCAGGGAGACGCCAAACTGGACGCTGTCCTCGCCGTAGGTTTTGCCCAACTCGCGGGCTCGCGCCAGGATGCGCTCCCGCTCCTCGGGTTTGGACACGTACTGCAAAGCCAGGGAGAAGAGGAGACGCCCTTCCCGTCGCTTGCGCTCGCGGGTCTGCTCGTCGAAAGCCGTGTACCAGGGCGCGCCGGACGCGGATTTGCTGATCTGTCCGCGCACCTGGCGCAACGCGCGCTGCATGATCGGGCCGGGTGCAACCTGAGCAGGGAGTGCAGATTTTCGAGAGCGTTTCTCTATGAATGCCTCCAGATCCTCGAAGGCGAAGCGTCGATGTCCCCCGGGCGTACGGAAAGAGGGGACTTCACCTGCATCCGCCCAGGCGCGCAACGTGGCCGGGTGCACACCCAACACCTCGGCCGCTTCACGAAGGGTTAACCATTTCTTCATACCCATGATCTCTCCTCCAGAATGCTTTGAATTCTACACTTTATCCCGAAATTCTGCTAAATTCTCAGGTAACTTTTGCAAGCCAGAAAGCCGTACTCCCAGACACACGTCTCATTTGAGGGCTCCCCTCCACCCGGACTGCCCTGATTTGGCCCATTATATGGAGAGAGGGCAAGATTGCTCAGGCATATGGAAAGGAGGTTTGAGATGCCCAACCGACTGATTCACGAAACCAGCCCCTACCTTCGTCAGCACGCCCACAATCCCGTGGATTGGTATCCCTGGGGGGAGGAAGCGTTCCGCAAAGCCAAAGAGGAGGATAAGCCCATCTTTCTCTCCATTGGCTATGCCGCGTGTCACTGGTGCCACGTGATGGAGCGCGAATCCTTTGAAGACCCGGAGACGGCTGCCATTCTGAACCGCTACTTCGTTTCCATCAAGGTGGACCGGGAAGAGCGGCCGGATGTGGATCACATCTACATGACCGCAGTGCAGGCCATGACCGGGCATGGCGGATGGCCCCTTTCCGTGTTCCTCACGCCCGATGGTGTTCCTTTCTACGGCGGGACGTATTTCCCTCCTACCGACCGGCACGGCCTGCCTTCGTTCAAGCGCATCCTGTTGAGCATTGTTCAGGCGTGGCAAACGCAGCGGGAGGAATTGGTGGAGAACGGCCACAGGGTCCTCCAACACGTGGCGCAGGTGACCCACCTGCGCGAGGAGGGAGATCTTTCCGCCCAACTTCTGGAAGACGCGTTCCACACCCTGGCCTCTCACTTCGATGAGTACAATGGCGGTTTTGGCTCGGCGCCCAAATTTCCCCAGCCTATGAACCTGGATCTGCTGCTGCGTATTTGGCGGCGCTTCGGCTTCGATCGGGCCTTGGTCATGGTCGAGCGCACTCTCGATTTCATGGCCCGTGGGGGTATCTACGATCAGGTTGGGGGTGGATTCCACCGGTATTCCGTGGACGCGATGTGGCTTGTGCCCCACTTCGAGAAGATGCTTTACGACAACGCGCTGTTGCCGCGCGTCTACCTCCATGCCTGGCAAATCACGACCTTGCCCGAATATCGCCGTGTCGTCGAGGAAACGTTGGACTACGTCCTGCGGGAGATGACCAACGAGGAGGGAGGCTTCTGCAGCACTCAGGATGCGGACAGTGAGGGGGAAGAGGGCAAGTTCTACGTGTGGACGCCGGAGGAGATAGAACGCGTGCTGGGCAAAGAGCGGGCGCGCGTGGTCATAGCCTACTTCGACGTTCGGCCCGGGGGGAACTTCGAGGGCAAGAGTATCCTCCACGTCCCCGCGCCCCCCGACGTGGTTGCCGAGCGGCTGGGCATAAGTCTGGACGCGTTGGAGTGCATCGTGGACGAGGCCCGCCAAGCGTTGTATCGGGCCCGAGCCCGGCGGGTCTGGCCCGCACGGGATGACAAAGTGCAAACGTCGTGGAACGGGATGATGATCGCTACCCTGGCCGAGGCCGGTCGGGTGCTTGATGTCGCGGCGTACACCCAGGCCGCCGCACGCGCGGCCACCTTCATCCTCACCCATATGCGTCGGGAAGACGGCCGACTGTTCCACACGTGGAAGGATGAGGAGGCGCGCGTGCTGGGCTACTTGGAGGATTATGCCCACCTTATCGACGGACTCCTTCGACTGTACGAGGCGACCTTCGACCCCCAATGGTTACGGACCGCGCGCACCCTGGCCGACGACATGATCGATCTCTTCTGGGAACCCACGGCAGAACTTTTCTACGACACCGGCCGCGATCACGAGTCCCTCGTTGTCCGGCCGCGCGACGTGTTCGACAACCCCTACCCTTCGGGCAACGCGATGGCCGCGGATGTGCTCTTGCGTCTGGGCATTCTGTTGGACGAAGAACGATACCGGGACCTGGCCCAACAGGTGCTGCGTCAAAGCGCCGGACTGATGGGCAAGATGCCCGCGGGCATGGGGCACATGCTGGCGGTGCTGGACATGTACCTGGGCCCGATGAAGGAGGTGGCCCTTGTGGGGCCGCGCGCGCGGGAGGACACGCGCGCGCTCGTGCGGGCGACCTTCGCGCCCTACGTGCCGAACAAAATCGTCGCCCTGAGCGATCCCAACGACCCCGAAACAGCCGAAGGCGTAGCCCTCTTGGCTCACAAAACGCCGGTGAACGGTCGAGCCGCCGCGTACGTGTGCCAGCATTACGCGTGTCTGGCCCCTACCACCGACCCGGAGACGCTGAAAGCCCAACTGGTGGAATAACACGTGGTTAGGCGGGGTGGGTATCGGATGGGGGACCTGCTGCTCACCGAACATCGTATCTCCAATACCCGATATCTGATACCTGATACCCGATACCTCACACCTAATACCCACATCCCTATTCGGAACACTTACTCCACCACTTACATATGACGTGCATCATTTGCAAGAATTTGGGGGAACGGCTATCCTACAGACGAAGTTGCGAATGATTCTCAAGTGCAAAGGGGATAATGAACCAGGACAGGCTGGCCCCCTCGTGCCACGGGGGTGCGAAAAGACAAGAGAGCGACACGCCCATTGTGGCCATCGTGGGTACCCCTAACGTGGGGAAAAGCCTGCTTTTCAACGCCCTGACCGGGGTGTACGTGACGGTTTCCAACTATCCCGGCACCACCGTCGAGTTGAGTTGGGGAACGGGCCGCTTCGACGGTCGGACGGCCGAGGTGGTGGATACCCCGGGCATGTATCGCCTCTTGCCCATTACCGAGGAGGAGCGCGTCGCCCGCCGTATCCTCCTGGAAGAACGCCCCGCGGTTATCATCCACGTGGTGGACGCCAAGAACTTGGAACGCATGTTGCCCCTGACCCTCCAACTGCTGGAAACGGGCCTCCCGGTGATCCTCGACGTCAACCTGCTCGATGAAGCCGAACGGATGGGCGTCCACGTGAACATCGAGGCCCTTCAGCGACGGCTGAGTATTCCCGTGGTCGGGACCATTCTCAGTCGCGGCGAGGGCGTATCAGGGCTTAAGTATTATGTGACCGTGGCGTTGAACGGGGGAGAGAGCGCGCATCCTCTTGCTCCCTTTCGTGTGAGATACCCACCGGAAATCGAGGAGGCGCTTGAGGAGATAGGCCACCTCTTACGAGGGGCGTATTCGATCGCCCCTCGCGTGGTAGCGCTGCTCCTCTTGCAGGGGGACGAGGAAATACAGACGTTGGTGCGGGAGTGCGAGAGAGAGCGTTATGAACAGATCATGACAGTTGTCGCCCGCACTCAAGCCCGTTTTGCCCGCCCCCTTTCCTACGTGATTGCACACCACCTGGCCCAGGTTGCGCGGGAAATCACCCGAGAGGTGGTGACCATTACCGCCCCTGCTCGCCCTCACTGGAGTGAACGCCTGGACGCGCTGCTGCTGAACCCGTGGACGGGCATTCCCATTCTCCTGGTGAGCCTCTTCCTGCTGTACGAGTTCGTGGGCGTGTTGGGGGCTCAGGTGTTGGTGGGCTGGCTGGAGGAAGACCTGTTCGAGGGGATGATCAACCCGGCCATAAATGCGTGGCTGACTGCGTATGTTCCGTGGCCCGCCTTGCGCGCGCTCATCGGGGAAGAATACGGGATAGTGACGCTGGGCCTTCGTTACGCGGTGGCCATCATCCTGCCCATCGTGGGGACCTTTTTCCTGGTCTTTTCCATCATCGAGGATAGCGGGTACCTGCCCCGCCTGGCCTTGCTCATCGATCGGGTGTTCAAGCGCATTGGGTTGAACGGGCGCGCGGTCATCCCCATCGTGCTCGGGTTTGGCTGCGATACCATGGCCACGGTGGTCACCCGCACCCTCGAGACGCGGCGGGAGCGCATCATCAGCACGCTGTTGCTGGCGCTGGCCATTCCCTGCTCTGCCCAGTTGGGCGTGATGATGGGACTATTGCAAGGAGACCGCTACCTCTTCCTCATATGGGCGGGGGTGGTCGCCCTCGTGTTCCTGCTGGTGGGATACCTGGCGGCCCAAATCCTGCCGGGGAAGCGCCCCGCGTTTTACATGGAACTGCCGCCTCTCCGCCGACCCGCGCTGACCAATGTTCTGGTCAAGACGTACACGCGCATGGAGTGGTACTTTCGCGAGGTGCTCCCCATGTTCATCCTTGCCAGTGTGCTCATCTGGTTAGGACAATTGACGGGGGGATTTGAGGCAGCGGTGAGGGGATTGACCCCGGTCGTGCGGTGGGTGGGGCTGCCCGACCGGTCGGCCGTTGCCTTTCTGTTCGGTTTCTTCCGCCGGGACTATGGAGCCGCCGGGTTGTATGACTTGCGCCACTTGATGACGGATCGTCAACTGGTGGTCTCCGCGGTGACGATGACGCTGTTTGTCCCTTGCATTGCCCAGTTTGCCGTCATGATCAAAGAGCGGGGGTGGAAGACGGCCCTTGGCATTACCGCGTTCATCTTCCCCTTCGCCTTCTTCGTGGGCTTCACGCTGAACCGCGTGTTGTTATGGGTAGGCATGCCTTAAGGAAAGCAGGCGCGCAATGCGATGTCCTCTTTGTGGGTATGAGTTCGACTGGAAGGAAGCGGAGCAGGCGTGTCGCTCTTGTCCGCTTGCGTCGCACTGTGGGTTGGTGCGTTGTCCACGGTGTGGGTATGAAATGCTGCCCGAAGCGAAGTTGATCGGCTGGATGCGACGTTTGCGCACCCGCCTGCGCAAGAGGAGGGAAAATGCCCTATTCCGGTGAGGACGTTCAACACCTGTTGGCCCGCCTGTGGGTGGCTCAGGAGGAGGACGGCGAGCCCGGACTTCGCATGGATATCCCACTTCCGCCAGCAGCGGAAATGCTCAAGCGCGAAGGGCTGGTCGAGTACAGTCCACCTTACCTGCGTTTAACCGAGAAAGGGTATCCCGAAGCGAGGTTGGCCGTACGTCGCCGTCGTCTGGCCGAACGGTTGTTGGTCGATGTGTTGGGAATGGAAGAGGAAGGGGTGCACAAAGGGGCATGCCGTTTGGAACATGCTTTGATCGACGGGCTGGATGACAGCATTTGCACCTTGCTGGGCCACCCGCGCTTCTGTCCCCACGGTAAGACCATTCCACCGGGGCCGTGCTGCAGAGAAGCGCGTAAAACCGTGGGGCGCTTGATTGCTCCACTTTGTGATCTTCACCCGGGAGAGAGCGGCACCATCGCCTACATCCAAATGAACGATCCACAGCGCTTACAAAAACTGATGGCCATGGGCATTCTCCCTGGGGAAAAGA
>JALWHQ010000503.1 GCA_026983525.1 Anaerolineae bacterium
GCGGTGGGCAACGGTGGGATGGTAGGCGTCGGGGTGGAGGTAGGGGTGGGAACCGGAGCCAATGCAGCCTTCAGGCGTTCCACTTGTGTGTGGGCCTGTTCCGCGTCAGGATGAGGCAATTCGGCGGCTCGCTCAAAATAGGGAAGCGCAGCCGCATAATCGCCAGCCTCGACCAGACGTTGTCCCTCCTTCATAAGTGCGTGAAAGAGGTATTCCATGGCCCGTCCACCTGCGTAATCGGGGGCTGCATTCACTACCTGTTGAAGGCGTCGCGCTGCTGTTTCCCAATCTCCTCCAAGATAAGCCAACAACCCGTCCAGGTAAACACTCGCCAACAGTCGGGCTTCCGATGCTTGTTTGTTGCGGGGATGAATACTTAGAGCGGCCCCCAGGTACTGCAACGCCAACCGCACCGATTCGGGCTTGTCCCCCTCTTCCCGAATAAGGCGGTTGCCCTCGTTGAGATAAGCGTTGAAGAGGTATTCGGCCACAACGTCCGCCCGGAACTCCCGATCCAGCCGCTGAATTTGCTCGAACTCCGCCGCGGCCTCGGCCCACTTCCCCTGGTCGAACAATTCCTTGCCCTTCTGGAAATGCGCGTACAACCGTTGTTGACGGGACACGTACACGGCCAACTCAGCCGCGTCCTTGTAACCGCTATCGATGGCCAGGATGGCTTCCAGTTCCTGGGCCGCAGTCTGCCAGTCCTCTGCCTCGATGGCCTGCTTGGCGCGCTGGTACCGTTGGGAGAGGTCGTACAAGCGTTGGGCCTGGCGAAGCGCGACCTTGGCCGCGTCCTCATCGGGCGCGAGTGCCTGCAACTCCTCAAAGGAGCGAATTGCTTCCTCGTAATCGCCCGCGGCCAGGGCCGTGTACCCCTGCTCGTACAGGGCCTTCTTTCGCTCCTCAAGGGCTGAATTGCCAAAACTGGGTACCCACCCCAGCAATGAAGCGCCCATGATCAGGAGCGCCAGGGCGAGGAGGACGATTCCGGGCCAGAGCGCGCGCCGGTTCCGCTCGGGGGAGCGTTCCTGGCTCAGCGCCTGGGCCCGCTTACCTGGCTCGATAGCCTCCAGTTGCATGAACCAGTGGACTTCATCGATGAGGGCATCCACCCCCTGCCAGGTAGGATCCACTTCCTTGAGACGGGTAAAGGCAAGAAGCGCGGCCTCCCAATTGCGCTGCCGATACGCACTCATCCCCCGCTGGTAGAGGACCTCGGGATCCTGCCACTCGGGAGACAGTTCCGCACCTTCCATGGATGCTGGCCGAGATTCGTCGGCCATAGATGTATCTCCTCGCCCCAAGTTTCGCTCATAGGGAGCGCGCTCATCCTCGCTCATCGCTCTCGCGTGCCCCCTTCTGATGGCGTCAGCACGGGCATGATAGGCTCAGGCGTTTCTTCTTGCAAGTGCTCCCGATTCCCCCGCGTTATCACCAGGGGGATATACTGCGCGGGCGTAATCGACGGATCGACCAGGCGCACATCGTCCACAATGGTATACGTGTTGTACTGGTTATCCCATCGGTTCCACGTGCTGATCTCGACAACGATGGTTTGCCCGGCATATGGCGTAAGGTCCTTGCGGAAACGTCGCCACCCTAAGTCGTGCTTGACCGCGTAGTCGATCCCTTTGATGGGGGGCTCATTCTGCGCCCAATACCCATCGCGGAAGGGCTCTTCCAGCAGGCGGCCGGCCTTGTCCTTGAGGCGCACCTCGAACGTGTCCTGCCAACGTTTATGGGACGGCGCGTAAATCACGTCCCACGTGATCATGTGATACCAAAATTCGAGGGTTGGGTGAGACATCTGAGCGAGCGAGGGCACCGTCAGGGTGCGGGAAATGACCGCGCCACCGATGGGCACCAGGCCCGGATTTTCCGCGCCTCCATATTCCGGGTCGCCCAACCACGCAGCGAGGGAGGTGCCTCCCGCATAGTGGTTCGCGTCCTTCACGGTCAATTTGAGCCCCTTGCCGCCGAGGTCAGGCTGGGGCACGCGGGCTGCATTCCAGTAGAAGAAATTGCCCGTCTCGAAGTTGCCGTTGCGCAAGGGGGTGAGGTGGGTGTACGTATCCCCGCGCGGGGAGGTCGTGTACGTCGAAACGTGCCCGGCTGCATCGTACGCGCGCACGCGGAAGAAGTACGTGTGTCCCACCTGACCCACGAATACAGCCGAGGTGCTTTGGGTGCGCGGCTGCCACAGCAACCATCCCCCTGTGAACCCATCGCGCACCTGGACGTCGTAGGCCACAACGCCGCTCCCACGCGAGCCGTCTACCCCGCCCCAGGAAACCGAGAACGTCACCAGGTCACCCTCGACAGTGCGATAGTCGGCCATGTAGGGAGGAAGGTCGTGAACGCGCGCGCTCGGCGGTGTGAAGTCAATGGCGATCTCCTGCTCCCAGACGGATGTTTGATTGCCTGCCGCGTCGGTCGCCCAAATACGCACCCGGTGACGACCTTCTTCCTCCAAAAGAAGGGGAGCGGTCAGGGTAAAGGGTTCGCTGCCGTCCAGGGTCGCCCACACACGCACCTGCCCGGAAACGGTATCCGTCGCCGCAGCGCTCACGGTGACAGGCCCCACAAACCAGCCGTTCTCCCCCTCCTCTCCCGTTACCCGGACGTCCAAATCCGGCGGGGTGGCGTCATACCACAGGGCTTGGGGGAAATAGCGGGCAGACGCGGGATCACTGTTTCCTGCCCGGTCGACCAACCAGATGTACACGTCGTGGACGCCCTCGCTCGGTGCCTCGATAACGGCCTGGTCCTGCCCTGGGACGAAGGTGCCATCGTCCGGCCCGGAGGGGGGCGCGCCTACGGTGTAGCGTATACCCCAAATGCCGGAAGCATCCAGGGGGGGCGTCCACCGGACGAGGAAGCGGTTTTCGTTTTGCCAGCCCGTGGTGACGATGCGCAGATCATCGGGAACGGAGGGCGGGTGCATGTCAATGCGTACGGGCTGCGCTTGCTCTTCTTCCTTATTACCCGCCGCGTCCACACTGTAGAAGCGTACTACGTGCTTGCCCTCAGGTGCCACGGTCACTACGGAGCGCATCTCCCAGGAATCCTCGTCCACTGCCACATAAGTTGAGTGAGGCCCGGAGAGGGTATCCGTAACACGGAACGTTACCAGGACGGCGCTGCGCCACCACCCATTGGCCCCTTTCTCACCCGTGAGGACGGGGGAAGTGGTCGGTGGGGTAATGTCGTATTTGAGGGCCTCTTCCACCACCGCGGGATGTTCATAGTCCGCGTTCCCCGCGCCATCTCGCAGCCAGAGATACAGGGTGTGTGCTCCCTCATTGGGTACGCGTATTTGGACCGATGCGTGGGGATCGGATATGAACGTGCCATCGTCAGGTGCGGTGGGGGGCATGTCCAACTTATAGTAGGCCCCAACAACTTCGGATAGATCGCTGGGCAAAGCCCATTCCACCTGGAATTGGTTCCGATTTGTCCACGTATTGGGGGAAACTCTCACGAGAGGAGGCGCGGGTGGTGGGGTCGTATCTATCCACAACGGTGTGGGAAACCCTTGCTCCTGCCATCCTGCTGCGTCTACGGAGTAGAATTCAATTCGATGCTTACCATCTCCTTCCACAACAAACTCGGTGCCCGTTTGCCAGGGACCGTTGTCTATCCGGTAATAGGTGACCACCACACCCGACGCGGTGTCGGTAGGAGTGAGAGTGACCGTAACAGGCGAAACATACCACTTGTCCTCACCAGGGTCCCCCTTCACAAGGTAAGCGGTGACTGGTGGCCTCCGGTCGATGTTGAATTCCAGCGGACCTACCTGAACCTCATTGCCTGCTTTATCGCGCGCTCTCAATTGCAGGGTGTGATAGCCTTCGTCCGAGATACGGATAGAGGTTCCTGGGTTCCACGACCGCCACACCCCCTCATCGACCCGATACGCGACCTGGGCTACGCCCGACGTTTCGTCGTGCACGCTCACATCCACCGTGACCGTGTCCGTGTACCACCCGCTTGAACGCGGCTCCGGTTCGATTGTATAAGTAATAACGGGCGGCGAGGTATCCACGCCGATTGTTACCATCGTACTCGGTGTCCAATTCCCAGCCCTATCCACGGCTTCATAGGTCACCGTGTACAAGCCATCGGCCGTCAAGGCCAGCAGAGTTCCACTCACCCAATCCCCCGTGCCGAGTCTGTACTGCACCCGTTCCACTCCAGAAAGGGCATCCACCGCGTTGAGCGTCACGGTGACAGGCCCCACGTACCAGCCATTTCCTCCTAAGGGGCCTACAACGTTCGGAGTAATGGACGGAGGAGTAGCATCGTATCGGAACGCGTGAGGGAGGGAATTGGCCCGGGTATGATCGGCGTTACCCGCAGCGTCAAGGAGCCAAATGTACACGTCGAAGGCTCCTTCGCCCGGAACCTGGATGTGCTGCAACTCGGAAATGTTCTCACCGCGCACAAGGATACCGTCGGTTGGATGCGCGGGAGGCGAGGTAAAACGGTAGTATACACCGGCAATGCCCGAAATGTCCGGCGGATTGTTCCAAGTCAGGGTAAAATCGTTGGTGGATTGCCAACCTGAAGGGGAAGCCTCCAACCCAAAAGGTGGCAATGGGGGCGTAGCATCATAGCGAGCCGTAACGGTGGCCACGCGGGTATGGTCGGCGTGGCCTAACCCGTCTTGCAGCCACACGTAGATGGGCGTCTCCCCTTCCACAGGGACCGTGATACCCGTCAAAGCGCGGATGCCATTTCCGGCCACAAACACACCATCGCTGGCAGAGGTCGGCTTCACCCCGATGCTGTACCACGCGCCTGCAATGCCCGCGGGATCGAAGGGGTTGGTCCAGGTGACGGTGAAGGCGTTGCGATTCGTCCAGCCCTGGGGCGAAATGACCATGTTGCCGGGTGGAGGGGGCGCGGAAAGATCGATCACGGCCGTGACGGGTTGGGAGGTGGCCTCATGGCCGGCTGTATCCCGGGCCCGCGCGCGCACCGTATAATACCCATCCCCCCACGCAGGCAAAGGCCCACTGTACTGCCACGAGGTTGTGCCGCTGGCCGTCAACCAGGCCGGCGCGGGTTGCCAATCCGAGCCATTCCAGTACAGCCCGCCATCGTTTTGCAGGGTAATGCTGACCTCCATCACGCCCGACGTCGCGTCGTCGGCTGAACCCGCCAGGGTTAGGGATTCCGCAACTTCGCTGGGCGCGGGCGACGTCACCGTCACCGTGGGCGGCAGGGTGTCCACGAGCAGCAAGAAGGCAGGGCTTTCGATGGGAGTGGTCGGTGTCTCGTAGGCACGAAAACGGATGCGATTCGTGCTGCCCCCGTCGGGCATGTTCACCTGGGAAACGGTAATGACCAGCGTCGTCGTCAAGGGCTGGTTTACCACGACGTGATCGGTCAGCCACCCCGTCCAGGATATGCCCCCATCCTGACTCAGGCTATACGCGACCCCATCCGCCCGCAGCCCGCCGGGGTCGGTGACCGTCACACTCACTGTGAACGGCGTCGCAGCGATCCAGCCTTGGGGTGAAAAATTTCCCCAAGTTGCGCCCGTCGTCTGTGCCCACCCTCGCAGGGGTAAGAGGGAGAACAGGGCTATCAAAAAGAGGGTGGTGACGGTCATAAGAAGGGCAACGGGTATCCAGCGAATTCTTGTACGGTGCATGTTCTCACTCATCAGGTTGCTGGCACGAACTTAGTCTGGATTGGGCTCAAACCGATAGCCAACCCCCCGCTCGGTAAGCAGGTAACGCGGGTTGTCCGGGTCGGGCTCGATTTTGCGCCGCAGGCGACGCATGTACACGGCCAGTTCGTTGGTCGTCCCGTAGTGGTCGTAGCCCCACACGTGATCGAAGAGTTGGTTGTGGGTCAAGGTGCGCCCGGCATGGCGCATGAGGGTGTACAGCATACGGGATTCGATAGGACTCAAGTCCACAATCTTCCCGGACGGCAGAATGAGGCGCCCAATGGTGGGGTCGAGTTGGAAACCAGCCACATTGATTTTGGTCATGCCTACCGCGGTGGCACTCTCGGTACGCCGGAGTACCGCGCGCACGCGCGCCAGGAGTTCCGCGGGCTCGAAGGGTTTGGCCAGGTAGTCGTCCGCGCCCATGTCCAGCCCGAGCACCCGGTCGCTGGTTTCCCCTTTAGCCGAGAGGAAAATGATGGGCACGTCGGAACGCTCGCGAATGCGACGGCACACCTCCAGTCCATCGATGTGGGGCATCATGATGTCAAGGATGATCAGGTCAGGGGCGCGCTCTTCCACAAGGCGCAGGGCCTCGCGCCCGTTCGACGCCGTGATAACGTCATATCCCTCCTCCCTCAGGAGGAAGGCAATCATCTTCACGCTGGGGGGGTCGTCATCCACTACCAGAATGAGCATGGGATTCTTCTCAGGCGTTGCTTTAAAGGGTAATTCAAACATAGCATTATACCACTGGCTGAACATGATCCCAACCTCTCCGCGCGAATCTTCTCAGTTTCTACACGTTCTACCTCACTATAACCGGAGGAGATGAAAGGGAGATGAACGCCCTGAAAGAGGCCTATGAAAAGGCATTCATTGAATACGAAAGGAAGATTGTGGCGCTGTGTGGCGCTGTCTTTTGGGGAGCGCGAGGGAACAGCGTAAAATAAGAGCATCCTGTCTTGCAAAGGAGAAGATATGAGCGGGTTGTTGGGGTCCATCGATCACGTGGCGTTCGTCGTAGAGGACATGGATGCCGCCCTCGATATGTACACAAACCGCCTGGGGTTCAAGGTGGTCGAGCGGCGCGAGGTTCCCGACCAGGGGGTGGAGATCTGTTTCCTCGACGCGGAGCCGGTGCGCATCGAGTTGATCCGCCCCACGCGCGAGGATACAGGGGTGGCGCGCTTTCTGCAGAAACGCGGCGAAGGGCAACACCACGTATGTTTCCGGGTAGACGACATTCACGCCACCCTTCAGGCCCTTGCCGACCAGGGCTTCGAACTCATCGACAGCGAACCCCGCCAGGGCGTCCACGGACGCATCGCCTTTGTGCACCCAAAGAGCACACATGGGGTTCTCATCGAATTGCTGGAGGCCGATGCCTGAGACCCGGTGTCGCTGCATCCGGTGGTGAACGTTGAACAGGTAGATCCATGTCTCTCATTCTCGGCATCGAAACATCCTGTGATGAAACGGGCGTGGCCATCGTGCGCGATGGGGAGCACATCGTGGCTCACCGGGTGGCGTCACAGGCCGATTTACACCGCAAGTACGGCGGCGTCTTCCCGGAGGTGGCCGCGCGCCAGCACGTGGTCACCATCTTGCCCCTCATTCGGGAAGTACTCGAAGAGGCCGGTACCCCCTTGAACGACTTGGACGCCATCGCGGTCACTCGCGGGCCTGGACTGGTCGGCTCCCTATTGGTGGGCGTGAACGTCGCCAAGGGGTTGGCCTGGGCCTCCCAAAGGCCTCTCGTCGGGGTCAACCACCTGGAAGGGCACATCTACTCCAACTGGGTGCGCCCTCCCGACGCCCCGGCGGACTGGAGCCCGCCGCCCTTACCGACGCTGGTGCTCATCGTGTCGGGCGGTCACACGGAACTGGTAATCATGGAGGATCATGGGATGTACCGTCGGCTGGGGGGGACGCTGGACGATGCCGCGGGAGAGGCTTTCGACAAGGTGGCGCGCGTGCTGGGACTTGGGTATCCGGGCGGACCGGCCATTCAACGCGTGGCTCAGCAGGGCGACCCGACCCGGTTCTCCTTTCCCTCTCCCCGCCAGCCGGGCTTCAACTTTTCCTTCAGTGGGTTAAAGACGGCCGTTCTGCGCCAGGTACAGGCCCTGGAGCGCGCGGCCGGTGTCACGACGGGTATGGAACGGAAAATGATACCCGTTGCCGAGGGCGTGCTGGACGAACAAACCACGGCAGATCTGGCGGCCAGTTTTCAGGAAGCGGTCGTGCGAGGGTTGGTCGACGCCACGGTGGAGGCGGTTGAAGCGCACGGGATTTCCCACGTCTGCGTGTGTGGCGGCGTCGCGGCCAACCTTCGACTGCGGGAGGAGATGAAAAGGCGTTCGCCGGTCCCCGTGAGTGTTCCTCCCCTGTTCCTGTGTTTGGACAACGGCGTCATGATCGCGGCGGCCGGGCACTACGCCTTGCAGCGGGGTGATGTTGCAGGGTGGGACATGGATGTGGATGCCAGCCTGGGGCTCCCCACCCGGTAGCCACGCTCAGGGCAACGGCTCGATCCAGGCCACTTCGTCCGTCCCCTCGGCGACCCATCCGTTCGTCCCCTCTTCCGTGCGTACCTGCCACCAACGATACCCATCCGCCTCCTGGGGCCCCCCCACGATTTCTACTTCCTGTCCCTGGAGCAAGACCCCCACCCGATCAAAGCCCGTGCCGGGGCCGGAACGCACGTTCAGCGTCTCCGCGACGACGCGCGCCCGTCCTCCCGCGCGTAGGACCGGCACGGGGGTGGCCGTCGGCGTGGGGGTGATCGTAGGGGTTGCCGTGGGTGTAGGCGTCGGTGTCGCGGTCGGTGTAGGGG